>CAVJRB010000128.1:0-8477 GCA_963651655.1 bacterium
TTGCGGGAGCTGCTTTGCAGCGGAGCAATTCGTGGATATCAGGTTAGGGGCAAAATACCTTTTGACCCTAACATCATGCATTTCGATTATAACACATCCTGTTATGGTAATACAATCATTTGCCCAGGATAAATCACCTGGTTTTCTTTAAGATTGTTCAGGCGGCAGATTTCTGAAATTGCATCCATATTCCCGTAATGAGAAATGCTGATCTGGTACAGGGTATCTCCAGGCTTTATGATATAAGTTTCATAAGCGCTGTCTGATGATGCCTGGGCAGAAGGCGTCAGCTGAACCTGACTCTCCTCCTTTTTCGCTTTTCGCTCATCTGCCTCCTGGGAAAATTTATCTTCGCTCACAGTCTCCTGGCTTTCTTCCGCACTGACAGAATCCGCAGCAGACGCTTCTGTCTCCTTGGTATCTGTTTCCTGGGCATCAGCTTCTTCTGTCCCATTTTCCGTACCAGGCTGAATGGTCGGAGTGATCTGCAGGCTTTCCTCTGGGTGTTCATCTGTTTCTTCCGGTGCTTCCATAATCTCTTCGATCCAGGTGATCTCAGGCGTTTTCGTCACTTCACGTACGGCATCTGCCGGGTTGTCTTCACTTTCTTCTACCGTGTTGTCAGACATGACCGTAACAGTGGAATCCACAGAGGGCTCCGCAATGCGCATGTAATTTCTGTAAAAGCCTGCACCTACCGCAAGAACAGCAAGCACCAGACAAGCTGTAGCCGCATAAGAAAAAACAGAGGTATGCTCCGTCTCCCTCTGGGGCTTTTCCTCTGTCTCTGGTGTTTTTTTATTTTTGATGATTTTACGGAAGGTGGTGACCGCCTCATCTCCCACAGTTTCCGAAGCTCCCTGGCCCATGTCTTTCGTTTTCTCGATCATGTATTCCTGCATGAGAGGATTTTTTTCGTAATAAATGTAATATCCTCTTTGCCGGATCATAAGCCCGTTTTCGTAAAAGAAAAAAGCCTCTTCTTTTTCTGCTGGTTCCATGAGCATCAGAACTTTTTCCCCGCCGAAATATCTTAAGTGGATGCGGGTCAGAAGCTCATCTGTTTCCATATACATCTGGGGGCGCGAAAAAAACCAGCCTGTAATTTCCTGTCCTGGAAAATATTTTGCCTGGTTTTCCTGAATCTTTTTCCATACTTTTTCCGAAAAATCAATATGATCCGCAGCAGCTTCCATATCTTCCACCATCAACGCTCCCCGGATGAAAAGATAGGTTATTCCGTTGTTCCATTTGGTGTCGCCGGTAAATACAGCCACACAGCCCTGTTCGTTTCCCGGACCGGTTTCGTTCCTGGCAAGTCTTGTGAGGAATGTATATACATAATCCTCAATGTAAATCCGGATATTCCCGGTAGTCAGACCAATCTGGCGTATATTTCTCGGCAGATTAAAAAGATTTTCCCCATTTTTTGCTTCCTGCTTCTCCTCCTTGTAAACGATCTCTATCATGATCACATCACCCCTTCGGGTATGAGCATATCATATGGAAAATGCAGATTTTAGCGTAATATAAGACCTGTTTCAGAGAATTTAACGACAGTTTTTGCAGAGTGCATAATTTTTTCAAAACTGGGATAAGATGGATTATAAAAAAGCAGGAGCGTTCATATGCCATTTTATATTAATACCCAAAACCAGGATTCTTCCAGAGAAATTGCCCGGGTTCTGGAGAAATGCATTCAGCGTCATAAAAAGGACTGGTCAGAGATCGTGTTTCTGTGCATCGGAAGCGACCGGGTAACAGGGGACTGTCTGGGGCCTTATGTGGGCTACCGTCTGAGCCAGTACCAGATTCCAGGAATTTTCGTCTATGGAACTCTGAGTCAGCCTGTTCATGCCGTAAATCTATCCCATATAACGGACAGTATTGCAAGTACCCATCCGTCTGCCCTTGTAATTGCCATTGATGCCTCTCTGGGGGAAAAGCGCCATCTGGGATATGTGAGTATCGGAAACGGTTCTCTCTACCCGGGCGCTGCCGTACAGAAGGATCTGCCGCCAGTAGGGGATATCTACATTACAGGAATCGTAAACATAGCCGGGATCCTGGAATACCTTACCTTACAGACAACACGCCTTTCCACAGTGATCACCCTTGCGGATACCATCACCCAGGGAATTCTCGTGAGCTTTTCCGCGTAAAGGGAAGCCCATATATTTTTGCAGCATATAAAAAATGTCAGAGGCTTGCTCGAGTTGCCCCTGACATTTCTTCTGTGTAAAATAATTTACAGCTTATTTTGCTTCATTCAAAAGTTCGATCAGATAAATGCTTTGATCTGTTTGTAGATGCCTGCTGCATCAAGTCCGTATTTCTCAAGAAGAGCAACAGCCGGACCAGACTCGCCGTAAACATCATTGATACCGATACGCTTCACCGGTACAGGAGCTTTCTCAGCAAGGCACTCGCATACAGCGCCGCCAAGACCGCCGATGATGGAATGCTCCTCAACAGTTACAACTTTGCCAGTTTCTTTGGCTGCAGCTACAACAAGCTCCTCATCAAGAGGCTTGATGGTGTGAATGTTGATAACCTTCGCTTCGATTCCCTCTTCTGCAAGCTTCGCTGCTGCTTCAAGAGACGGAGCTACGCAAAGTCCGTTGGCAATGATGGTAAGGTCTTTTCCCTCGCGGAGAACGATTCCTTTACCAAGCTCAAATTTATAATCCGGATTGTCATTGATAACCGGAACAGCAAGACGGCCAAATCTCATGTAAACAGGGCCTACATGCTCATAAGCAGCCTCTACCATAGCTTTTGCTTCAATGTCGTCTGACGGGCATGCTACAACCATTCCCGGAATTGTACGCATAAGCGCAAAATCCTCGCAGCACTGATGGGTAGCACCGTCCTCACCAACGGAAATTCCGCCGTGGGTAGCACCGATCTTAACGTTCAGCTTCGGATATCCTACAGAGTTGCGGACCTGCTCAAATGCACGTCCGGCAGCAAACATTGCGAAGGTACTTGCAAACGGTACCTTGCCTGTTGTTGCGATTCCGGCAGCAATTCCCATCATATTGCACTCTGCGATACCGCAGTCAATATGACGCTCCGGGAACGCTTTCTTAAAGATTCCGGTCTGTGTAGCTGCAGCAAGGTCAGCGTCCAGAACAACCAGATCATCATGTTTCTTTCCAAGTTCTACAAGAGCGTTTCCATAGCTTGCTCTGGTGGCAATTTTCTTTACTTCTGACATAATGCTTCACCTACCTTTTCCAAATCTGCCATAGCCTGTGCGTATTCTTCGTCATTCGGAGCCTTTCCATGCCAGCCAACCTGGTTCTCCATGAAGGAAACTCCTTTACCTTTTACGGTTTTCATAACGATTGCGGTAGGCATTCCCTTGGTAGCCTTTGCTTCGTCAAAAGCAGCACGCAGCTGTGCCATATCATTTCCGTCTGCAACATTGATCACATGGAAATTAAATGCCTCAAATTTCTTATCGATCGGGTATGGAGAGCATACGTCCTCTATCTTACCATCGATCTGAAGGCCGTTGTTGTCAACGATCACTACAAGGTTGTCCAGTTTTCTGGCTCCTGCGAACATAGCAGCTTCCCATACCTGGCCCTCCTGGATCTCACCGTCTCCAAGAAGTGTGTATACCCGGTAGCTGTCATTAGATAATTTTGCGGAAAGTGCCATTCCAACTGCAGCGGAGATTCCCTGTCCAAGAGATCCGCTGGACATGTCAACGCCTGGAATGTGTTTCATATCCGGATGTCCCTGAAGGTAAGATCCAAGGTGACGGAGTGTTACCAGATCTTCTTTCGGGAAATAGCCTCTCTGTGCAAGTACAGAGTACAGTCCCGGTGCAGTGTGACCTTTGGAAAGGACGAAACGGTCGCGGTCTGCTTTCTTAGGATCCTTCGGATCGATGTTCATCTCCTCAAAATAAAGATATGTAAATACATCTGCTGCAGATAAAGATCCGCCCGGATGACCGGCTTTAGCAGCATGCAGTGCAGTTACGATGCCCTTGCGGACTTCGTTTGCAGTTTTCTGAAGCTCTAAATTCTCCATTATCAATTCTCCTTATTATTCCATGATACGCGGATTGCGACCTGTCTGTAAGTTCCCGCAAGTCCTGGTATCAATTATTCACCAAATACAGCTTTGTAATCATTCTGGAATTTCACGATTCCGGCATCTGTCAGCGGATGATGTGTCATCTGCTCAAGTACTTTGAACGGTACCGTTGCGATGTCAGCACCAGCAAGTGCACACTGTGTTACATGCATTGGATGACGAACGCTTGCTGCGATGATCTCTGTGTCGATGCCTGCAACTGCAAACATATCAGCAATCTGACGGATCAGCTCAACGCCGTCTGTAGAGATATCGTCAAGTCTTCCAAGGAATGGAGATACATAGGTAGCGCCTGCTCTTGCAGCAAGAAGTGCCTGGTTTGCGCTGAAGATCAGAGTTACGTTTGTCTTGATTCCTTCTTTGGAAAGAACCTTAACAGCCTTCAGGCCTTCGCATGTCATCGGGATCTTAACAACCATGTTCGGATGGATCTTCGCGATCTCACGTCCCTCACGGATCATTCCCTCTGCGTCTGTTGTAGTAGCCTTTACCTCACCGCTGATCGGTCCGTCAACGATTTCTGTGATCTCTTTGATAACTTCGTTGAAATCTCTTCCCTCTTTTGCGATCAGGGATGGGTTTGTGGTTACTCCGCAGATGATTCCCATATCGTTAGCAGCTTTAATATCCTCTACTTTTGCTGTGTCAATAAAAAATTTCATGATCTTATCCTCCTGAATTTGTTTAAGCTTTTTCACATGTTTCTCACATGCTTTCATTATACCAGACTTCACTTGCAGGTCAAGACAGGGCGCTTTTTATTAATAAAAATTCAATTAATAATTTATCAAATTTATTAATATTTTCCAGGTTTGTTACTTACCTATCAATCTATTTTTTATAGTGTTTATCAGCTTTTGCAAAGTTTTTTCCATGTGTTTTCCCAGATTTTATTACTAATAATTTCGGTTGAATCATTTATTTAATCTTATTTTCATCCGTTTTTTCCACTGCCGGCTCCGGCTTGTCCAGCCTTGCATAGCCAGTGGTTTTGCGCACAATGATCTTGGGGTTATATTCAATATTGTACACGCTTGTGGGACGTATTCCCTCTCCGAAACGGTTGTCCGTATCGATCTTGCGGATGATAATATCACAGGCATCACGGCCCTTCAATGCCACAAAATGGTCTATGGTAGTCAGCGACACCCGCCGGATCCCGGAATAGAAAATATTGTCGCAGCCGATCACGGATACATCCTTGGGCACACGCAGTCTGGCGTCCTGAAGCGCATCCACCGCACCAATGGCCATCATGTCATTCTGCCCTGCAATGGCAGTAAATCTGCTGCCATCCTCAAGAAGAGACCTGGTCAGGGCATACCCCATGGAATACTCGGAATCCGTCCGGGGATTGCGGCGGTCTACCGACTCGTCCGCGGCCCGGATGATCACATGTCCGGCAAGCCCAGCTTTCTCAAACTCATGGACAAAGCCATCCACTCGCTTGGAGCGCTGCCACTGCCTTCTGGTAAGAGGCGGGGTAATAAATGCCACATCCCGGTGCCCCAGGTCCAGAAGGTGTCTTGCCATCAGACGGCCCACTTCTGTGTTGTCCTGATTGATGGCATCTACGGTGCTGATCTTCTCCTTATTGCTGATGATGACCAGCGGAATATCCCTTGCCATTTCCTCCACCTGGCTGATGTAGTCCGGGTGGGGATTGCAGGCATAAATGATTCCCTGAGGTGCCATTGCACGGATCATCCTCAGATATTTCTCCTCAAGCCTTGCGTCACGCTGGGTATTGCAGATGAAAACCCCGTACCCCCGCTCATTCGCCACAGCCTCAATGCCCTGCAGAAGCAGCACATAATAAGGACTTGTGATGGTAGGGCAGAATACAACGATCAGCTTCTCTTTTTTGTTTTCTTTTTTGCTTCTGTGCCCGGGAAGGCGGTAGCCCAGCTCGCGGGCGGCATTTTCTACCTTTTCTACGGTCTCCCGGGAAAAAGAAACATTATATTTGTGATTCAGTACCATGGAAACGGTAGCCTGGGAAACCCCTGCTTTCTCTGCCACATCGGATGAAGTCACTTTTTTTCGCGCCACAGGAAATCACCTCCCACCGTTTTCGTTCTGTGTCAAAGTTCTACGCGGCCTTCCAGTGCACGAAGAAGGGTTACCTCGTCAATGTATTCCAGGTCGCCGCCCACAGGCACGCCGCTTGCAATACGGCTTACCTTAATCCCGGTAGGCTTGATCAGCTTGCTGATATACATGGCTGTGGTTTCTCCCTCCAGACTGGAGTTGGTGGCAATGATCACTTCCTTCACATCTCCCTGAAGACGCTGGATCAGCTCTTTCAGTTTGATATCATCCGGACCGATTCCCAGCATAGGGGAAATAGCTCCGTGAAGAACGTGATAAACGCCGTCAAACTTGCCTGTTTTTTCGTAGGCAGCAAGATCCCTGGTGTTCTCCACTACCATAATGGTGCTGTGATCACGCTTGGGATTGCTGCAGATCGGGCACATTTCCTTATCTGTCAGGGTGTAGCAACACTTGCAGTACTGTACATTGGTCCTGGCATCTGTGATGGCGCCTGTCAGCTGCTGCACCTGATCCTTAGGCATGTTCATAATGTGAAAAGCCAGGCGCTGGGCTGATTTCGCACCGATTCCAGGCAGATGGGAAAGCTGCTCGATCAGTTTGTTAATGTGACTGCTGTAGTATTCCATCAGAATGGAAGACCTCCGCCTAATCCGCCAAGGCCGCCTGTCAGCTTGGACATTACAGCCTGGTTCTCCTGCTCAACCTTGCGGAGAGCTTCGTTGGTTGCCGCAACGATCAGGTCCTCAAGCATTTCAATATCATCCGGATCTACAACCTCTTCTGCAAGCTTTACTTTGGTTACTTCTCTCTTGCCGGAGATGGTTACCTCTACTGCTCCGCCGCCTGCGGCTGCAGTAAATTCCTTCTCCTCAAGAGCCTTCTGGTTCTCTTCCATCTGGCGCTGCATTTTCTGCGCCTGTTTCATAAGATTGTTCATATTTCCCGGCATTCCCATGCCCGGAAAACCTCCACGCTTTGCCATTACACATTCCTCCTGAATTCAATATTTTCACACCGAAGTCCTGCCGGGACAAATTTGTCCCGTTCCCCGGTATTTTTATTCTTCCGGATCATCCGGATCTTCTTCCACCACTACATCCATATGGATATTCTCCCGGATTGCCTGGTCCACTGTTACCTGGGCAAGATTGGTGTGGTGGTGTTCTTTTGCCACTACCATTTTCAGTTCCACGGATTTGCCTGTCTGGGCCGCGATGATGGATTTCAGCTCATTCTCGGCTTCGGGATTGTCCACGTAGGTTTTTCCCAGGAAATCCTGAAACTCCACGTAAAGCACAGGCTCGCCTGTCTCACCATTGTACTTGGGGATGGCTTTCTGAAGCATCTGCTTGAAAATGCCGCTGGTCTGTCCGACGATTACCCGCCAGCTGGCTACGATCTTCTGCAGATCCTCCGGCGCGGCTTTCACTGGAGCCGCTGCCTTAGGTGCCGCCATTCCCGCATCCGCGCCGCCTGAAACCACACCAGCACTTCCCTGCTGCACAATTACCTGCTGAACCGGGCGCTCATCCATGCGCTGCTCCAGAACACGCAGACGGTCCAGAACGGAATCCAGGTTGGTCTCCATAGCCGGACGGCACAGCTTGATCAGTGCGATCTCCACCAAAACACGTTTCTGGGTAGAATAACGGATCTGGCTGGATAGATCAGAAAAAATACGGATGTAGCGCATCAGTGTCTCTACATCCACCATCTCACTTTCTTCCTGCAGAAGCTTCAGATTCTCGGAAGAAACATCAATGGCCTCTTCCGGATTCTCGGACGTTTTCACAAGGAGAAGATTACGCATGTACCAGGTAAAATCTCCTACAAATTGTCCAAGCTCCCTTCCGCCTATGATCAGATCCTCCAGAGTGCGGATGGCCGAGGTCACATCCCCTTTAAGAACCTGGCGCAAAAGTTTGCTGAACACTTCTGTGTCAACTGCACCAAGAACCTCCAGAACCTTGTCGTAGGTCAGGGTCTGTCCCAGGTAAAAGGCAATGCACTGGTCAAGAAGGCTTAAGGCATCTCGCATGGAGCCGTCTCCTGCCTTCGCCACGTAGCGGACTGCTTTCTCCTCCGCTTCCACATTCTCGATTTTCAAAAGCTCATCCAGTCTTGCCGCAATGGTGTCAATGGAAATACGGTGGAAATCGTATCTCTGGCATCTGGACAAAATGGTGATCGGGATCTTGTGTGCCTCTGTGGTTGCAAGAATGAAGATAACATAAGACGGAGGTTCCTCCAGTGTTTTCAGAAGAGCATTGAATGCTCCTGTTGAAAGCATGTGAACCTCGTCGATAATG
>CAVJRB010000129.1:0-1141 GCA_963651655.1 bacterium
CTGTACGCAAATGTAGATTCCAGAACCGTATTAGCTCCATGAATCCATATAAAGTCCACATTGGTTTCTTTTGCAAGAGGAACCAGGGTATCCGCATGAAGTTCATTGATTCTGATCTGAGGAATTTCTGTCAGATAAATATTGCTTGCATGAATATCCAGAACGCAATCAGATCCTTTTACATCGCGGATAATCTCCGCAGCCAGATATTCTGTCATATTTCCGTTAATGTTCCCTGGAAAAAGACGGTTCATATCCAAATCAAAAGCTGGAATTCCCCTTGTTATGGAATCAATTCCAAGCGGATTCATTGCCGGATAAATATCTACGATTCCCTTAAGATGCTCTTTTTCCAACTGGATTCTTCTTTGTAATTCATAACAGATATACTGGCCTTCCAGTTCATCACCGTGTATTCCAGTAACAATACTGATTCTGCGCATGGAATCTGTTTCCTGCTCCGGCGCGATTCTGTTTTTTCTGATTTTCAGGACCTCATCCACGGGAAGTCCTACTGATGCAATGGTTTCTATCATTTTCCAATCCTTCTTTTTCTATATTTCTATTGGAGCAACAACTGCGTCCACTTTCTGTATCTGAGTGCCGCCGCCCTTTATAATTCCCCTGTTAATGGCGCATTCTGAAGCATCTCTGCCATTTCCAAATTTGATATGCCTGTCACTGACCAGACAGTTATTCGTGGGATCAAGCCCGATCCATTTTCCCCTGCTGAAGATTTCCACCCATGCATGGCTTGCCCCTTCGCCTACAAGGAGTCCGCAGACATACCTTGCCGGAATCCCGGCCAGCCTAAGAAGAACAATAAAAATATGCGCAAAATCCTGACACACACCCATTCCAAGCTGCCATGCCTCCTCGGCTTTAGTGGATGCCTCAGTTGTGGACGGTACATAGGAAAACTGCTGATGCAGACAATCCATGATTTTTATGCTTTTTTCAATCTCATCCCTGCAGCCTGTCAAATTCAGGGACTGGAAATACTGGCAAAGACCGATTCCGGGAATGCATTTTCCAAAAGGATACCGATACACTCCAATCACTCTTTCATCGTCTTTTTCCTCGTACTCAACAGGAGATAATTCCACTTTGCCGCAAACTTCTACCCAAAACAGGTCGTGCG
>CAVJRB010000129.1:1151-5873 GCA_963651655.1 bacterium
GGATACATCCGTAAATTTTCCGGTTGTCCCATCCGTCTCTCCCATATGACCATTTTGAATGGGGCTTCATCTGGATTTCCATTTCCCTGAGACTTTGGCGGCAGGTTTCTTTTGGAATGCATTTAAGTGTATAAAAACATTGCTTTACAGGTGTTGAATACTGAATCTGCATCTGATAATCAAACTGTAAATACATCATTGCTCACTCCTGCGTCTGTCTTTTTACAAAATGGCTTCTACATTTGACACAATCTCATAATAATTCAGCTGTTCCTGCTCAGCCAGTTCCTTTACCTTTTCCAGCTTTTCCTTTTGATACGGAATTCCGCTTTTTGTTACACGGGGAATCATTCTGTGTACTTCACGTCTGATTTCTTCTGTTTTTGCGCCAAGCCGGGCATACAGATCTATCCGTTCTATTCGTTTTCCGGCTTTTATGATATTACGGGTTTCTTCGCTGTCGATTCGGTCATCTATACTGCCCCAGAATGCAAGAATCTCATCCAGAACATGCTGCAGTTCAAATAACGGGGCTGAACTTTTGGCGGCCCGGTTCATTTCGTAAATTGCCAGCTGAATATAGGATAAAGCCTCTGTACTGATGCTTTCCCGGAGCACAATTGCATTGTCGTAGGCTCTGTTCAGGTTGCTGATAATGGAATCCGGATTTGCTTCATCAAAAGGATATCTTTTCAGGAAATCCTCCTTTGACTGATAGATATTGGGAATGTCCACGGAACTGCAAAATGTAACATAGCTATCCTGTTCCTTGTCGATCATTTTGTCATAACTTTTAAAAAACATGCGGATTGTGGAATACACCCGTTCTGTATATCTTCCAAGCCAATACAGCCTGGATGCCTGTTCTACCGAGATAATACCCATGTGTCTTTAAAACCTCCTCCCTGAGAAGAATTTACAATAAAGGAATCCGGATTTCTGGAAAATCTGGTAAGTCCGCTTTTCCAGACAATTGGTTCTTCTGCCATTAGCACAAATGCTCTCAGATCTGCTTTCCGGGGAACAATTTTTCCTTCATCCACAATATCTAAATCCTGAAAATCGATTACTTCCTGTGCGATAAATCTTCTGGGCTCTTTTTTCAGCAGAGAAATAAAATCTTCTTTCTGCTGTTTTGTCATGGAATTTCCAAAAACCACACCATAACCGCCTGCCTCTGCAACATCCTTAAGTACCAGATCATCAAAATGTTCCAATACATATTTCATGTCCTGCTCATAAAACGGAAGATAGGTGGGCGCATTCTGCAGAACAGGTTCTTCGCCAAGATAATACCGGATCATCTTTGGAACAAAATAATAGATTCCCTTGTCATCTGCAACACCATTTCCAGGCGCATTTAAAAGCGCTACATTTCCTTTGCGAAATACATCATATATATGAGGGATTCCAATGAGAGATACCGGATTAAAATTCATAGGATCCAGATATTCATCTGAAATTCTCCGGTATACAGCGCCAACCTGTTCTTTTTTTCCTGAGGCTGTCAGATAATACAGTTTTTCATCTTCTACCACAAGCTCAGACCCGTTTACCAGGTGTGCTCCTGTTTTTTCCGCCAGATAAGAGTGCTCAAAATAGGCTGCATTGTATCGTCCTGGGGTAAGAATGACATTATGTCCTCCGGTGTTTACGTAATCCATTGTGGCACGAAGCAGATCTGCATAATTGCGATTGTCTTCCAGTTTGGTCTTTTTGAAGGTTGCCGGGGAACAGCGTCTGCAAAGCTCTCTTGCAATCATGGGATAGGACGCTCCGGATGGGACCCGCAAATTATCTTCCAGAATGTACCACTGGCTGTTTTTTCCTTTCACAAGATCAATACCGGAAATATGGGAATAGATGTCTTTCGATGGTGTCACTCCTTCGCATTCTGCCAGATAACCACTGGAAATAAAAATAAATTCTTCCGGAATCACCCCATCCTTTACAATTTGTTTTTTACTGTAAATATCTTTCAGAAACAGATTCAAAGCCTTTACCCTCTGCTTTAATCCCCTTTCCAGTTTTTCAAATTCTTCGATTTCAATCACGCGGGGAATTGCATCAAACGGAAACAACTGTTCTTTGAACACATTGTTTTGGTAGATACCAAACTTTACACCATACCTGGCCAAAAGCTCATTCACATGATCTGTATGTTGAACCAGTTCTCTCATAGTCGTCCTCCTCTCGTAAAAAAAGCCACGAAAAAAGGCGCTCTGCATAATTGCAAAACGCCTTCGTTTCTAACTTTATTGGTCATATTTTAGCACGGCAAAGTTGTGATGTCAAGAATGAAGATAGCATTCTCTATGCCTTTTTATTCCCGCACTCGCAGCTTGCACATAATCGTATTACAGCATCTCAATCAATGCAGCAATACGTGTATTAAGCTGTCCCACATCAGACTGGGAATAATCTGTCTCTACATGAAGATAAGGAATTTTCTTCTCTTCCTTTACAAACCTGCCAACTTTACCAGCCTCCACATTATAAGTATGACAGGCCTGTAAAGTCATCTCCACAACAGCTTCCACCTGATATTCATCAATCAGCTCATTCAGCAGTTCAAAACGGTTCGGATTCGGAGTCATGACGGAACATCCTATGTTCAGGTAACGTCTTGCAATTGCCTCATAGATATCCGGATCACTCTCATCGATCAATCTGTCCACACTTTTCGCACCGGAGCAATTTTCAAAAGCAACCACCACACCGCCATTTTCTTCAATTGCTTTCACCACTTTCATAGTCGCGCCGCCCATTGGACATCCGGTAATTAAAATACGATGCTTCTTTCCCTCATTCTTACCTGCTGCATATTCTTCTTTCACCTTTGCTGTCAGTGCATCAATCTCTGCCGGAACTTTGGAACGGTCAAATTTAAAAGTAGTTCCATATAACACATTATAAAGATTCTCGCCCTTCATTGGTGCCGGATCAAGCTTCATTAACTCATAGAAATTTTTCAGTGCGCGGCGTCCCTCATTGCTGATGCGCACTGCTTCACGCAATTTTTCCTCTGTGATCTCCACATCAAATTTCTTTTCCAAATATTCTTTAAAACGGATAATCTCACTCTTCCAATACTGTAATGCAGCCTCTGTCTGCTTATGAGGGAGTTCCAGGATAAATACATCTTTAAATTCAGACATAAACTCATACATTTTCTTTTTTCCGTCACAGGTAGTCTCACCAACTACAACATCCGAGAAATAGAAGAATGGACATTTGTCAGTCACTGCAAAGCCATAGCTTGCCTTAATCAGTGGACAGAGATTTTTGGGCAATGTCTGCTCTGCAACTGGAATTGTCTCATCGGACATGGAGCATAAACCTACGGAAGCAGCCCCCATTGCCATTGCAATCTCCTGCGGAAAATATGTACAATAAGAACCAATAACCGGAATGTTCCGATCCTTGATCTCCTTGATCGCAAGAAATGAATTCTTTCTCTGCTCTGCAAATTCCTCAAATACTTCTGGTAAATCTTTAATTATTTCCATCTTTGTGTACCATAGCTTCAACAGCACATCCAAGTTTCTCCGAAAGGATTTTCGCAAAATACGGGCATTCGCTCAATCCTCCGGTAAGAAGCACAGTTCCCAATAGCTGCTTTCGCCTTGCAAGTTGTGAAACCTTTTCCGCCACAGAATTAACCACTCCTGCCGCAATGTCTTCTCTGCTTCGTCCCTCCCCAATCATACTGATCACCTCAGACTCCGCAAACACTGTACACAGTGAACTGATCGGTACTGCCGTTCCCTGTGCGGCCAGATCAAATAGTTCTGCTATCGTAACTCCCAGTCGATTCGCCATAATCTCCAGAAACTTCCCAGTCCCAGCAGAACATTTATCATTCATAAGAAAATCCTGAATTATTCCCTGTTCCACCAAAATCACTTTCGTATCCTGACCACCGACATCAATAATCGCGCAGTCATTCCCCGCAATCTCTCTGCCTCCCCTTCCATGACAGGTAATCTCCGTAATTACAAAATCCGCATATTCCACAGCCACACGCCCATACCCCGTAGCTACCGCACGAACTTCTTCACTTTTCACCTCAATCCCTTCATCCAGAAGCCTTGAAGCAATTTCTGAAGCGGTCTCCTTACTGCTCCATCCTGTAGGCAGCACAAACTTTATTTCCTTATCACCAGTTACAACTGTCTTCGAAGCCGTTGAGCCAATATCAATTCCAACATAATACAACCTTCCTCACCTGCCTTTGCCTACCCGTTAAATTAACTTTCCTTTTACATTATACCCCTTTTGCTCCATAAGCAAAAATTCAAAAATATAATAAAAGCAGGGGATTTATTGCATCTGTCAATAAATCACACCCGCTTCTTAATCTAATGTTGCAAATCTACTGTAAATTTATCTCCAACCGGAACTGCACTCTCCTTTGGACTTTCGTTTTCTTCATATGAAGCGGAAGATTCTTCTGCATAAAATTCATCATCCACATCTTGATATACAAATTGGCTTCCAGCGTCTTCTGTATAATAGTATAACTGCAGAGTTAGCTGTTTTGCATTTGAGGAAATTCCGAAATCTGTCAAGTCAAATACAAGATCTGGATTTCGATATGAATTCAGTTCAAAAACCAGTTCATTTCCAAGATCATCTTCCCCACGGATCAAGAATTCATCATTTTCCCCCATATCTGGCAACTCACCATAAATTGTTCCGCCGAAAATATTATATTTGATT
>CAVJRB010000130.1:0-3149 GCA_963651655.1 bacterium
CTTCTTCGTCTGTCAGATCACGAACACGAGTGTCCGGATTTACATTGGCAGCTTCCAGAATTTTGTTTGAGCTTGCTCTACCGATACCGTAGATGTAAGTCAAACCGATTTCAATTCTTTTCTCTCTTGGTAAGTCTACACCAGCTATACGAGCCATGTACTGTTTCCTCCATTTTCTTTACTGAAAGTCCTGCGTCCTGTACACCACTTGTATCAGATACAAGGTGAAATGGGGTGCATCTTAACGCACTCTTTCTTCTTTCTAGTTCCTAATTGGGGTGCCTCGGTAAAACACCCAGCTGCTTTTGGCGATTCGCAGCCTTTCCGAAATTTGCGGCCAACGGGCCAACGTTGCCTCCGGTATTAGGCAATACATGCTTAGTTCATTATTTGTCAGATGTTACAACCCGTCCGGGTGTTCCATCTACAGCCGCATTCACAAACTAATCGGATTCATCAACCCTGACGCTGTTTGTGTTTTGGATTCTCACAGATAATTCTGATAGAACCTTTTCTCTTAATGACCTTGCATTTCTCGCAGATCGGTTTTACAGATGATCTTACTTTCACTGGAAATCCTCCTTCCGTAAAATATAGCATTAAAATCTGCAGTTTAGGCGCAGCTATACATGGGTACAGGCGCGTCCGCATTGTATTGTAGCATTATGGTCTACAAAATGCAAGCAGTTTTTTTATTTATTTGCAAATTTTTTTCATCTTTTTGGAAATCCGCTCCCATAAGATGAGAAACGAATAGAAAAACTCCTGCATCCGGGAATCTGGGATTCACAGAGGCAGGAGCTTCGTTTTACAAAATCATTTTCTATTATAGAAGAATAAGCGAATAATGATTATTTATCTCTCCAGATGATTCTTCCCTTGGAAAGATCATATGGGGAAAGCTCCATTGTTACTTTGTCTCCCGGAAGAATACGGATAAAGTTCATGCGCAGCTTGCCGCTGATGTGTGCAAGTACAACATGCTTGTTCTCAAGTTCCACTTTAAACATTGCGTTTGGCAGCTTCTCTAAAACAGTGCCTTCTACTTCAAGTACATCTACTTTTGACATTTTATACCTCCTGTATCGCCTTATATAATGATGTCAGGGTCAGAATCCTTTCCCTGATTCAAGTCTGGTGCCTGAAGCATCAGAACTTTGTGAGTGTCAGAATCTCCGGTTCGCCATCTGTAATCAGTATGGTGTTCTCATAATGTGCGGAAAGGGAACCATCCATGGTCACCACTGTCCATTCGTCATCCAGCCAGCATACATCTGCCCTGCCCATATTGATCATAGGCTCAATGGCAAGCGTCATGCCTGGAAGTAATTTCACTCCCCTGCGTTTCTGAGGGAAGTTGGGAATCTGCGGATCCTCGTGAAGATGGGTACCAATCCCATGTCCTACCAGATCTCGTACAATACCATAACGGTATTTTGCCGCATACGCGCCGATTGCCTTGGAAATATCATTGAGATGATTTCCTGCTTTCGCGAATTTTATTCCTTCAAAGAAGCACTGCTTGGTTACGTCCATAAGCTGCTTGGCTTCTTTGGAAACTTCTCCGACTGCATAAGTACGGGCCGCATCAGAATGATATCCTTTGTAGATCAGACCTGCGTCGATCTTTACCAGATCACCATCCTGGATAATTTTGTCCTCCGAAGGAATTCCGTGGACCACTTCATCATTCAGGCTGATGCAGAAGGAGCCAGGAAAGCCTCCATAATTCAGAAAGTTCGGAATGCATCCCATGGAGCGGATCATATCTTCACCGATACGGTCGATCTCCTTAGTGCTCATTCCCGGTTTGATATAAGGGATCAGTCCGTCATGGACCTTTTCCAGAAGATGTCCGGACTCCCTCATAAGTTCAATTTCTTGTGCTGTTTTTATTGAAACTGACATTACTTCTTATCCTCTATTCTATTCGCCAAGGATCTTAACAATATCACCAAATACCTCATCCAGGTTCTTGGTACCGTCTACAGTTTTGAGTACGCCCTGTCCGGTATAGTAATCGATAAGCGGCTGTGTCTGCTCATGATATACATTCAGACGCTTCTGTACAGTTTCCGGCTTGTCATCATCACGCAGTACAAGCTCCTCACCGCATGTGTCGCAAACGCCCTCAGTCTTCGGAGCTGCGAATACAACGTGATAGGTTGCGCCGCATTTTACGCATGCGCGTCTTCCGCCCATACGCTTTACAATGTTCTCATCCGGAACATCCACATCAATTGCATAGTCAATTTTGCTTCCCAGCTTGCTTAAGGCATCGGTAAGGCACTCTGCCTGTGGGATTGTTCTCGGGAAACCATCCAGTACATAGCCGTTCTTAGCATCCGGCTGCTGGATTCTGTCCACAACAAGGTCGCAGGTAAGTTCATCCGGTACAAGCAGACCCTGGTCCATATAAGTTTTTGCTTTCTTTCCAAGTTCTGTGCCATTTTTGATATTGGCACGGAAAATATCGCCTGTGGAAATATGCGGAATGCTGTATTTCTCAGCGATCTTTTTTGCCTGGGTTCCTTTGCCTGCACCTGGTGCACCTAACATGATAATTCTCATAAAAAGCCCTCCACTTTCTCATACTACGAATTAAGGCTGTGACGCATAAGCACCACAACCTTTATTCTTTTAGTTGTTCAGGAAACCTTTATAATTGCGGACAAGCATCTGTGACTCGATCTGCTTCACAGTCTCCAGGATAACTCCAACAATAATGATGATGGAAGTACCGCCGAAGGATACGTTTGCTCCGAATACTCCATTGAAGAAGAACGGAATAACCGCAACGATAATCAGGCCTACTGCACCTATAAATATAATATAATTTAAGATTTTAGTCAAATAGTCTGACGTTGGTTTTCCTGGACGGATACCAGGAATAAAACCACCCTGCTTTTTGATATTGTCTGCTACTTCCAGCGGGTTGAATGTGATGGAAGTATAGAAGTATGCAAAGAATACACACAGAACAATATACAGAAGCAGTCCCCAGCTATACTGAAGCTGACTCGGATTACACCAGTTATTAGATGATAATCCTCTGATAATCTCACTGCCGATTCCTGTACCGTTTGCTTTGCCTGCAAGCTGTGCGATTACGCCCGGGAAGGACATAATTGAGGAAGCAAAGATAACAG
>CAVJRB010000131.1:0-2417 GCA_963651655.1 bacterium
GAGATTGGAAACCAGGGAGATACCATTGGAATGAGCGTATTCCCATCTATGACAGATGACGGAACCATCTGCGGAACATCTGGCGTTGATATTATGCTGGCAGTAAACAAAGACTGCGAAGAAAAAGAAGCCGCTATGAAATTTGTTGAATTTATGGCAAACGGCGACGGACAGCAGTACTGGGTAAATCAGCTTCAGGGCGCACCTGTTTCCAAAGAGATTTCCTATACAGGAACTGTTGACGGAGAGCTTCAGCAGCAGTCTATTGACGAAGTAAACAGCTATGTATCCAACGCAGTAGGAAACAGAAAGCTTTCCAACAGCGAAGTAGAAACTGCAATTCAGGTTGCAATGCAGAATGTAGCAGCAGGAGCAGATCCGGCAGAGGAACTTCAGACCGTACAGGATGTGCAGGATGCACAGTAACAAACAGTTAAGATAATTCTTAAAAGGCGCATCGTGATCACAGATTTAAATTATATTCTGTGGTCATGATGCGCCAAAGCTTTTTAAGAAAAGTCTGATAATATTCTTGACTTCAGGAAAATTTAAGCAGATAATTTTGTATATAAAATATTTCACTTTGGAGGATACGAACATGTATACTGCATCAAACAATCGTTACACCGCCATGGAATACAACCGCTGCGGAGACAGCGGACTTATGCTTCCCAAGGTGTCACTGGGACTGTGGCATAACTTTGGGGACACCGCCAATTTTGAGAATATGAGAAAGCTTTGCTTTACCGCTTTTGACAACGGAATTACCCAGTTTGACCTGGCCAATAACTATGGACCGGAACCGGGAAGCGCAGAGAAAAACTTTGGGCGTATTTTAAAAGAAGACCTGGGAGTATACCGGGATGAGCTGATCATCACCACCAAGGCCGGATACGAGATGTGGGATGGCCCTTACGGGAACTGGGGAAGCCGCAAATATCTTCTTGCCAGCCTGGACCAGAGCCTGAAGCGCATGGGACTTGATTATGTGGACATTTTCTACCATCACCGCATGGACCCGGATACTCCTCTGGAAGAAACCATGGGCGCACTGGCAAGTGCTGTACAAAGCGGAAAAGCAATCTATGTAGGTCTTTCCAATTACAACGGCGAAACACTGGAAAAAGCAGCCGCCATCCTGAAAGATCTGCATTGTCCTTTTGTGATCAACCAGAACCGTTATTCCATCTTTGACAGAACCGTAGAGAAAAATGGTCTGAAAGAAACCACCGGCAGATTGCATAAGGGCCTGATCACCTTCAGTCCCCTTGCCCAGGGGCAGCTCACGGACCGTTATCTTCACGGAATCCCGGAAGACAGCCGTATCCGCACAGACGGAAGATTTCTCAAAGAAAGCACTCTGGATGAGCACCGCCTGGATCAGATCCGCAAGTTGAATGACCTGGCCGCACAGCGCGGGGAGAAGCTTGCTGACATGGCTCTTGGCTGGCTTCTCCACCACAAGGAAGTGACCAGCGTCCTCATCGGTGCTTCCAAGCCCCAGCAGATCCTGGACAACGTAAAAGCGACCTCCTGCGCACCGTTCAGCGAAGAAGAGCTGAGAATGATCGATGAGATTTCGCTGAATTAATCAATGTCGTCAAAGGAGCCAATTCTATTATGCAGGAAAAACTAAAAGAAATATTTTCCCTGAACAGTGATACTGCAGATTACAGTGAAATCAAAGAGCGGATCGTCGGGGGAAGCAATGTAACAGGTACCAATTTATGTATTTTAATGCTGGCCATTTTGGTGGCGTCCATTGGACTGAACATGAATTCTACTGCCGTCATCATCGGTGCTATGCTGATCTCGCCCTTGATGGGAAGCATACAGGCCATGGGATACAGCATGGCAACCAGCGATCTGAACCAGTTCAAGAAATCCGGAATCGGCTTTGTGTTTCAGATTATGATCTGCCTGATCACTTCCACAATATATTTTCGGCTTTCCCCGATTTCCACTCAGACATCAGAGCTTCTTGCAAGAACACAGCCAAATGTATGGGATGTTCTGATTGCCTGCTGCGGCGGATTGGCTGGCATGATCGGCGTAACCAGAACAGAAAAGTTAAATGTCATTCCAGGCGTTGCCATCGCCACAGCCCTTATGCCGCCCCTTTGCACCTGCGGCTATGGAATCGCGCACAGTAACATGCGCATTGCGCTTGGCGCAGGCTACCTGTTCCTGGTAAATACATATTTCATTTTTCTCGCATCTGTATTGGTTCTGGTGCTTTTAAACATCCCCAAAGAGGGCACCTTCACCACAGAACAGCGAAAAAGAATCAGAAGAAGGCTGATCGTCAATACGGTACTCATCACAATTCCCAGTCTGATCTTTGCCGGAGTTATGGTGAAACAGGCGGATGCAAACAACCAGTCCGTCACTGGCTTCGAATCCACAGCAGCCGTAGA
>CAVJRB010000131.1:2427-2978 GCA_963651655.1 bacterium
GAAGAAATCAATATTCTTTTCCCGGAAATTGACCATATCAAGGTAGGAACCTTAGAAACAGCCTACTCTGATGGCCAGCTTATTTCCGAACCTAACGTGCTCATATATATGAGTGACAAAATGGACGAAAGCAGGAGAGCACGCTTAGAACAATGGCTGAAAATTGTTTATGACCAGGACTGCGCTGCAACATTTATTTACGAATAACCTATAACTATGATACAAAATTTCCATGTTCCGGGAGCGTGGATCAAACAAAGGGCAGTTACAGAAACATCCCCGCCAGCATATAACTAAACTCCGCAGGAAACTCCCTGGGAGAATTATGTGTTCCGGGGAAAAACAGAAGAGGGCAGTTTAGAGCCGCAGAAAGATTTTGGGAAATTTCTCCAAATAACTTTTTGCGGCTTTTTTCACTTAATCCTATCATTACGTTTTCTCCGGCTAACAAAGAAATATTGGGAGCATATTGCATAAATGGCCTATATTCTTCCCGGATAAAGTGCATGGAATTCCTGGCAATGCGCTTCATTTGTTCGGGAGTATATTCC
>CAVJRB010000132.1:0-2703 GCA_963651655.1 bacterium
TACTGAAAAGTAGCCGGGGTATTTTTTCTATCATACCTAAAAATTAAGCGCTTACATAATACCTAATTTCGCCCCGGCAGGAAACCCTGCCGGGGCGTTCGTCATCTTTTGCATTAAATTTTATAAAATACCTTATACCACTCCGCAAACTTCCTCAGTCCATCTCTTAAGCTGGTGCTTGGTTTGAAACCGAAATCTCTTTCAAGAGCAGTGGTATCTGCGTAGGTGATGGGGACATCGCCGGGCTGCATGGGGACCAGTTCTTTGTGGGACTCGAAGTCGTAGTCAGCGGGGAGAACTTCTGCGCGGATCAGCTCCTGCTGAAGGATATCTACGAAGTCCAGAAGGTTTTCCGGGCTGTTGTTGCCGATGTTGTATACGGCGTATGGCGGGATGGGAAGGCCGTCCTCGCCGTTTTTCTTTTCTGGTGCGCCCTGCATAACTCTCTTGACGCCTTCTACGATATCGTCTACATAGGTGAAGTCACGCTTGCAGTTTCCGTAGTTGAAGATCTGGATGGTCTGACCCTTCAGAAGCTTGTTGGTGAAGCCGAAGTATGCCATGTCAGGTCTGCCGGCAGGACCGTAAACAGTGAAGAAACGAAGTCCTGTAGACGGAATGTTGTAGAGCTTGGAGTAGGCGTGAGCCATCAGCTCGTTGGATTTTTTTGTTGCGGCGTACAGAGATACCGGGTTGTCTACCTTATCATCTGTGGAATAAGGAACTTTTTTGTTGGTTCCGTATACGGAAGAGGAGGAGGCGTATACCAGATGCTCCACTCCGGTTTCGCCGTTGTCATAGGAATGACGGCATGCTTCCAGGATATTGTAGAAACCGATCATGTTGGATTGGATATAAGCGTCCGGATTGGTGATGGAATAGCGGACACCAGCCTGTGCGCCAAGGTTTACTACAACTGCAGGCTTGTGCTCTGCGAAAATCTGGTCGATCATTGCTTTGTCAGCAAGATCTCCTTTATAAAACTGGTAAGTAGATTCCGGATGTTCTGCTGCGCATTTCTCAATTTCAGAAAGTCTCCACTCTTTGATGGAAACGTCGTAGTAGTTGTTCATGTTGTCCAGTCCCACAATGTTGATAGGGGACTGGGTTCTCAAAAGCTCAAGTACCAGGTTGCTGCCAATGAAGCCGGCGGATCCTGTTACAAAAACGGTCTTATTTTTTAAATCAATTTTCTGCATGGTTTCTCTCCTTTAATCGCGGCGGAAAATGTCACGGGTGTATACTTTTTCCTGCACGTCATCCAGTGAAGTGTCATAACGGTTGGCGATAATGGCCTGTGAAATTGCTTTAAACTCATTCAGGTCACCGATAACGCGGCTTCCGTAGAAGGTAGAGCCTGCTGGAAGAGTTGGCTCGTAAATAACCACTGTGGCACCTTTTGCCTTGATTCTCTTCATAACGCCCTGAATGGAGGACTGGCGGAAGTTATCGGAATTGGATTTCATGGTCAGACGATATACACCTACCACAACCTCTTTTTCTTTGGAAAGATCCCAGGCGCTGTTGGCCTCGTATGCACCTGCAATTTCAAGAACACGGTCAGCAATGAAATCCTTTCGGGTACGGTTGCTCTCGACGATAGCAGACATCATGTTCTGCGGTACATCCTGGAAGTTGGCAAGCAGCTGCTTGGTGTCTTTTGGCAGACAGTAGCCGCCGTAGCCGAAGGAGGGGTTGTTGTAATGGGTTCCGATTCGCGGATCCAGGCAGACGCCATCGATGATCTCTTTTGTGTTCAGCCCTTTGGATTCTGCATAGGTATCAAGCTCATTGAAATAGGAAACGCGAAGGGCAAGGTATGTATTTGCGAAAAGCTTAACAGCTTCTGCTTCTGTGAATCCCATGAACAAAGTGTCGATGTTTTCTTTGATAGCACCCTGCTGCAGAAGAGATGCAAAAATATGTGCTTTTTCAGCAGAAGCTTCATCGCAGGATACAATAATACGGGACGGATAAAGGTTATCATAGAGGGCCTTGGATTCACGGAGGAATTCAGGACTGAAAATGATATTCTGAGTATTGTATTTGCTTCGTACCTGTTTGGTGTAGCCAACCGGGATGGTAGACTTGATGATCATAGTGGCATCCGGGTTTACTTTCAGGACCAGTTCGATTACGGCTTCTACTGCAGAGCAGTCAAAGAAGTTTTTCTTGCTGTCATAGTTGGTAGGAGCTGCGATGATTACGAACTCTGCGTCCTTGTATGCGGATTCTCCATCTGTAGTTGCAGTCAGATCCAGATCTTTTTCTGCAAGATATTTCTCAATGTAATCATCCTGAATGGGAGACTTTTTGTTGTTGATCATCTCAACCTTTTCCGGGATGATATCAACAGCAGTAACATGGTTGTGCTGTGCAAGAAGAGTAGCAAGGGAAAGACCAACATAGCCGGTACCTGCTACGGCGATGTTGTATTTCTTATCTACTGTGATATGATTTGCAGCAGCTGGAGCTGCAGTTCCCTCTTCAACGAAAAGGTCAGTTACTTCAAATCCCAGAACCTCGCCTAAGGTCTGAAGCTGCTCAATGGATGGCATAAATTCTTCGTTTTCGGCCCTTCCGATCATGGAACGGTTAATTCCTGTCATTTCTGAGAGCATTGCCTGGGAAAGCTTTTTTTCTTTTCTTTTGGCAGTAATGGTTTCTGCCACGATTTTTTTGGATATTTTTTTCATTTTGTTC
>CAVJRB010000133.1:0-2204 GCA_963651655.1 bacterium
ACCCAGGACGGCGCAGAGCTGGTTCATGATGACGGTGCTGCAAACACAGCCGCAAGAAACGATGGATTTTCCTGGAACCGTACCTTAAACACTGCACTTGCTGAAAACCCGGACGTAAACTTCGTAATTTCCGCAGGTGACCAGGTAAACAAAACAGGTGCAGCAAAGGAAGAAGAGTATGCTTCCTACTTAAGCGCAGATGCACTTGCAAGTCTTCCGGTAGCAACCACCATTGGAAACCATGATTCCCTGAATCCAGACTATGCATACCATTTCAACAACCCGAACAACACAGAAAATGGAAAAACAGCAGCCGGCGGTGATTATTACTACAGCTATGGCGACGGACTTTTCATTGTCCTGAACACCAACAACTACAATGTGGCAGAGCATCAGAACACCATCGAAGAGGCAGTAAAAGCTTACCCGGATGCAACCTGGCGCGTGGTTACCATTCATCAGGATATTTACGGTTCCGGCCTTGACCATTCTGATACAGACGGAATGATCCTTCGTACACAGCTGACTCCGATTTTTGACGCAAATGACATTGACGTAGTGCTTCAGGGACATGACCACACCTACAGCCGTTCCAAACTTCTTTACGGTGACGGACAGACCCATCAGAGCTATGAGTTCCAGTTAAACGCAGACGGAACAGACTACGACTGGGATCACGCAGCAAACACAGAGACAGGGGAGCAGATCGCTCTTTACCCGGAGGATGGAGATGAGGAAGCACAGGCAGCACTTGACGCATTCCATGAGGACAACCAGTGCTACACCATCGAGGATGTAGATGGAAATACAGTAACCGATCCCCAGGGTACTCTTTACATGACTGCAAACTCCGCTTCCGGTTCCAAGTTCTACGAGCTTGTTTCCACACAGCAGGATTACATTGCAGCCCGCAGCCAGAACTGGCTTCCAAGCTATTCCATCATCACAATGGACGCGGAGAAATTCTCCATTGACACCTATCAGATCACAGATGACGGAACCGTTGAAGCAATCGATGATACCTTTACCATTGAGAAAACTGCGAAATAAAAATAGAAATGAGTCTTTCAAATGAATCAGATGCAAAATAAAAACAACGCCGGACTTCGCTTTTCCAAAAAAGCAGTCTGGCGCTGTATCTTAGGATTAGTGATTATCGTATTTGGAATTTTTGTTTATTACCTGAATCAGGTAGATAAAACAGAACTGGTGGTCCGTACCGGACAGACCTTTGAAAAAGCAGAAGTACTGGAAATTCTTCAGGATAACTTAGAAGAAAATGGTACCCGTGTGGGAGAGCAGAGAGTGCGGGTGCGCATGCTTACAGGAGTCCGCAAAGGAGAAGAACTTGATATCACCAGCAGCTCCGGCTATCTTTTCGGCGCTGCATGTAAAGTAGGAATGAAAGTAATCGTCATGCAAAGTGTGGCCGGTGATACTACCATCGCCAGTGTTTACACCCAGGACAGGGAATGGGTGATCTACATTTTTGCGGCGCTTTATCTGCTGGCGTTGTGCGTCATAGGCGGACGTCAGGGCATAAAAGGATGTATTGGGCTGGTTTTCACATTTTTCTGTGTGATCTTTGTGTATCTGCCTATGATCTACCGGAATATTTCTCCCTTTGGGGCTGCGGTTTTTGTGTGCTTTATCACTACGCTGGTGACCATGTATATGATCGGCGGTGCTACCAGAAAAACCATTGCAGCCACTGTGGGAACTGTGGCAGGCGTTATCATCGCCGGAATTTCCGCCCAGCTTTTCAGTATGGCATCGGGAATCACAGGCTATAATGTTTCGGATATTGAGACTTTGATGACGCTTTGGAATACAAACGGCATTCAGGTGGGAGGGCTTCTTTTCTCCGGGCTTCTGATTTCCTGTCTTGGGGCGGTGATGGATGTGGCCATGTCTGTGTGCAGCTCCATGTATGAAATTTACGCCCAGAATCTGAACATGAGCCGCGGGGCGCTGTTTAAAGCAGGAATGCATGTAGCAAGGGATATGATGGGAACGGACAGCAACACCCTAATTCTGGCTTTTGCGGGAAGCAGTGTAAGCATGCTGCTTCTGGATTACGCATATGACCTTCCTTATCAGCAGATTATCAACTCCAATAATATTGGAATCGCCATTATGCAGGGGCTTGCGGGCAGCTTCGGAATTGTTCTGTCGGTGCCGCTTACGGTTTTGATCTGTACGTT
>CAVJRB010000133.1:2214-4942 GCA_963651655.1 bacterium
TGGGAAGGTAATGCAGAAAGCAGAATAAAACTTTATTATACCTGGCGCTTTTACAGTTGATGTTTTACTGTGAAAAGCGCTTTTTTAATTTTACTCTTTCTTAATCGAATGAATGTTTGCTTTTTCCGTATAAATGTGATATGATGACAAAGAATTTTAATCCCTTATATAAAGGAAAATAATTTTGAAAAATATTTTCAGGAGGCACTCATGATCTCATTCATCCGCGGAACCGTAGCTGATCTTACGGAAACCTCTGTAATCGTGGAATCCGGTTACATTGGTTTTGAAATAAATATGACAGGAAACGCCCTTGCTCAGCTTCACATCGGCCAGGAAGTTAAGCTTCACACTTATTTCCAGGTAAGAGAGGACGCCATGGTACTCTACGGATTTTTCAATAAAGACGATCTGCAGGTGTTCAAGCTCCTGCTGGGTGTAAATGGTGTGGGCCCAAAGGCGGCGCTTGGCGTACTTGCCGGAATCACCGCCGATGAGCTTCGTTTCGCAGTGCTCTCCGATGATGTTAAGACTCTTTCCAAGGCTCCTGGCATCGGGAAGAAGACAGCCCAGAAGCTGATCCTGGAATTAAAGGATAAGCTAAGCCTGGAAGAGGCCTTCGAGCAGAAGCTTGCCAACGAACAGGCAGGAGCCGTGGCAGCTGCTACAGGAGCCGGAATGACGGATGCCAAGCAGGAAGCAGTGGAAGCGTTGGTAGCCCTTGGCTACAGCAGCACCGATGCACTTCGCGCTGTCCGCAAGGTGACAGACGCCGAGGCGGTAGATGTAGAATCTATTTTGAAAGCCGCTTTGAAAAATTTCTGAGCGTGCCCCAAAATCATTCCCGCAATTTGCAAGCCCCACTTTGCGGTATATTTTGCAGAAAGCCTTTTTCGAACAGGCTCTAAGCCGGATTTTGTATGTAACTGTGAAGACATAAGCGGTTACGATTCGTTTATATGAATATAAGAGGTAAATAATGGACAATCGCATTATAACAACAGACGTCATGGAAGAGGATTTTTCCCTGGAGGGAAATCTCCGTCCTCAGACCCTGGACGAATACATTGGTCAGGAAAAGACCAAAAACACCCTGAAAATTTATATAGAAGCTGCCAAGCAGCGCCACGATTCCCTGGATCATGTGCTTTTCTACGGCCCTCCCGGGCTTGGAAAGACCACGCTTTCCGGGATCATTGCCAATGAAATGGGCGTGCATATGAAGGTTACTTCCGGTCCCGCCATCGAGAAACCAGGTGAGATGGCAGCAATCCTGAATAATCTCCAGGAAGGGGATATCCTTTTTGTGGACGAAATCCATCGCCTGAACCGTCAGGTAGAGGAGGTTCTCTACCCGGCAATGGAGGACTTCGCCATCGACATTATGATTGGAAAAGGTGCTTCCGCCCGCTCCATCCGTCTGGATCTGCCCAAATTTACCCTTGTAGGAGCTACCACAAGAGCCGGACTTTTGTCTGCGCCTCTCCGTGACCGCTTCGGTGTCATCCACCATTTAGAATTTTACAGTAAAAAAGAACTTACTACCATTATTATGCGTTCCGCTCAGGTTCTTGGCGTGGAAATCGACGTAAAAGGTGCCGGGGAGATCGCCATGCGTTCCCGCGGAACCCCAAGACTTGCCAACCGTCTTCTGAAGCGCGTCCGGGATTTTGCCCAGGTAAAATACGACGGCAGGATCACCTATGATGTGGCCTGTTTTGCCCTGAATCTGCTGGAAGTAGACCAGTACGGGCTGGATAAGCTGGACCGCCAGATCCTCACCACCCTGATCGTGAACTTCAAAGGCGGCCCTGTAGGCCTTGATACCCTGGCCGCCGCCATCGGAGAAGACTCCGGCACCCTGGAAGATGTCTACGAGCCCTACCTGCTGAAAAACGGCTTCCTGAACCGCACCCCCCGCGGCCGAATGGCCTCCGCCCTCGCCTACGAACACCTTGGATTTCCTGTTCCTGAAACATAAAAAACAAACTTTTGTAAAAATTCCCTATACTTTTCTACATTTTTCGATTATAATAGGGATGCTTACATAATTGAAAATGAGAAAACGAAGTCCGATAACCGTAATGAAATTGGATTCGGAATTTGATAAAAGATACAGGAGGCTTGAACGAATGGCGGTCAAGAATACAGCACAGGTGATCATCGGAGGGAAGATCATTACCCTGGGAGGATATGAATCAGAAGAATATTTCCAGCAGGTTGCATCATATATGAATAAGAAGATAGGAGAGCTGGAGACTGTGCCAGGATACGGCAGACAGCCTATGGAGACCAAGCATATGCTTCTCAGCCTGAACATTACAGACGACTATTTCAAGGCGAAGAAGCAGGTAGAGACCTATGAGCTGGACCTGCAGCAGAAGGATCAGGAGATGTATGACCTGAAGCACGAGCTGATCTCCCTTCGCATGCAGATCGAGGAAGCACAGAAGAACGAGCAGGAAGCTCTGGACGAGAAGAATCTTCTGGAAGGCAAGGTTAAGGAACTGGAAAAAGAACTGGATGAAATGCTGAAGTAAAAAGCAGGAGGGATTGCCTAGGTGATTCCTCTTTTCTCTTTTATAACCACACTCTGGAATTGGAGGAAATACTTTGAAACGAAATATAGAATTGCTGGCGCCGGCAGGCTCCTATGAGGGCTTCGAGGCGGCACTTGGGGCAGGCGCAGACGCCGTCTACGTAGGCGGTTCCATGTTCGGGGCCAGAG
>CAVJRB010000134.1:0-12194 GCA_963651655.1 bacterium
ACTGCTTGTATCCGCAGCTTCAATGGAAACTGTGTTTTTGATTTTCTTGTCCTTGCTTGCATCATGAACCTTAAACAGATTCAGTCGCAGCGCATTGGTTACTACGCAGAAGCTGGAAAGGCTCATGGCTGCGGCGCCGAACATTGGGTTCAGGGTCCATCCGAAGATCGGGATCCATACGCCGGCTGCCAGCGGAATGCCGATTACGTTGTAGAAGAATGCCCAGAAAAGGTTTTCATGGATATTCCGAAGGGCAGCGCGGCTGAGACGGATGGCTGCAGGCACATCAGAGAGCTGGCTCTTCATAAGGACTACATCCGCGGCATCGATGGCAACGTCAGTTCCTGCGCCGATGGCAATTCCGATATCCGCTCTGGTAAGTGCCGGGGCATCGTTGATTCCATCGCCAACCATGGCAATCTTGCCTTTTTCCTTCAGGGAACGGATGACGCTTTCTTTTCCGTCAGGGAGAACGCCTGCGATTACCTGGTCTACTCCGGCCTGTGCGCCGATGGCTTTGGCGGTGCGTTCATTGTCTCCGGTGAGCATAACCACATGGATGCCCATGTTCTGAAGTTCTTTGACAGCCTGTGCGCTGTCCGGTTTGATTACGTCTGCTACCGCGATGATTCCCAGAAGCTTTCCATTCCGGGCAAAAAGCAGGGGAGTTTTGCCCGCCTCAGCAAGTTTTTCTGCCTGAGACATAAGTGCGCTGGAGACTGGAACCAGTGTGCTGATGTACTTCATGCTTCCGCCGATCAGCTGATCAGAACCAAGTACGGCGGAAAGTCCGTTTCCGGGAAGGACCTGGAAATCGGTAACTTCCGGAGCAGTAAGGCCAAGCGCGGAAGCTTTTTCCAGAATGGCCTTTGCAAGAGGATGCTCGCTTTTTTTCTCAAGGGCATAGGCAAGGGTGAGAAGGTCGTTCTCTGTGATGCCGTCTGCTGGGAGAATGTCTGTGACCTCAGGCTGTCCGCTTGTGATAGTTCCGGTTTTGTCAAGGGCAACGATCTGGATCTTACCGGCTTCCTCAAGGGAAACAGCGGTTTTGAAAAGAATACCGTTTTTGGCACCCATTCCGTTTCCAACCATAATGGCAACTGGGGTGGCAAGACCAAGGGCACAGGGGCAGCTGATAACAAGCACGGAAATTCCTCTTGCAAGGGCGTAGCCGAATTCATGTCCGGTAAGCAGCCAGATAATGGTGGTAATAATGGAAATGGTAATAACAGCAGGCACGAAAACACCGGAAACACGGTCTGCGATCTTGGCAATAGGAGCCTTGGTGGCAGCTGCGTCACTGACCATTTTGATGATCTGGGAGAGGGTGGTGTCCTCGCCTACACGGGTGGCCTCGCATTTGATGAAACCGGACTGGTTTACAGTAGCGGCGGAAACAAGATCGCCGGAAGCCTTGTCCACCGGGATGCTTTCTCCTGTAAGGGCAGATTCGTTGACTGCGCTGGCACCTTCCAGGATCACGCCGTCTACGGGAATGTTTTCACCTGGGCGGACAACGAACACATCGCCTTTTACCACCTGGTCAATGGGAACGGTGGTTTCTGCGCCGTTACGGATGACTACGGCTGTCTTGGGAGCAAGCTTCATCAGGCCCTTCAGGGCGTCTGTTGTCTTGCCCTTGGAGCGGGCTTCCAGCATTTTTCCAACTGTGATCAGGGTCAGGATCATGGCAGCGGACTCAAAGTAAAATTCCATCATGTAGTGCATAACAAGCTCGGAATTGCCGTCTACCTGTGCACGGGTCATGGCGAACAGTGCGTAAACGCTCCATACAAAGGATGCCATGGAACCAAGGGCTACCAGGGTGTCCATGTTAGGGGAGCGGTGCCATAGGCTCTTGAAGCCGCTGATGAAGAATTTCTGGTTGATGACCATGACGATTCCGGCAAGAAGCAGCTGGACAAGTCCCATGGCTACGTGGTTGCCGTCAAACCATGCGGGCAGCGGCCAGCCCCACATCATGTGTCCCATGGAGAAGTACATCAGGACCAGAAGAAAGCCTACGGATGCGATGAGGCGTTTCTTGAGAATGGGGGTCTCGTGGTCTTCCAAGGCTTTTTCTGCGTCGGAGACAGATTCCTTCTGCCCGGATGCGCCTTTTGGGCTGCAGCCGTATCCGGCTTGTTCTACGGCTGAAATAATGGCTGAGGCCGGGGCAGTTCCTTCTACGCCCATGGAGTTGGTAAGCAGGCTCACCGAGCAGGATGTAACGCCCGGAACCTTGTTTACCGCCTTTTCCACACGGGCACTGCATGCCGCGCAGCTCATGCCGGTGACGTTGTATTGTTCCATAATAAATTCCTCCTTCTAATGTTTGGTACGGTACGCCGATACCTACGGACTGCTCCGCACTCTGTGCTCCCGCAGTCCTGCACACATTCGGAATCCGCTGATTTACTGCGTAAATCGCTGCTTCCTCATGTGTGGCGGTTATCAAGGTAAAATACTTTTTCATGCGAGCATGAAACGTATTTCACTTTGATAACATGGTATCTCACTTCATTAGTTTCTGTAACGTTGCAACCAGCTCATCGATGGTCTCGTCTTTCCCCTCGCGGATATCCCTTGCCACGCAGGTCCTGATATGGTTGGCAAGCAATTCCTTATTAAAGGCATTCACAGCAGCATTCACCGCAGCAGACTGGATCAGAATGTCGTTGCAGTAAGCGTCATTCTCCAGCATTCCTATAATGCCCCGGATCTGGCCTTCAATACGCTTCAGGCGGTTGACCAGCTTCTTTCGCTCCGCTTCGGAACGGTCGGTGTGCTTGGTGCAGCAGCAGGAACAGAACTTCTGTGCAGGTTCCTGGCTGGAAAGGGGTTCAGTATTGGCTGCGGTATGGCTGCAGCAGGTTTCAGATTTATGATCAGCTGTCATAGGCAGGCTCCTTTCTTATCAAACAAATGATTGGCCGGAAAATGCTAACCGGCGTTTTAATTTCTGAATACCCCTTGGGGGTATCATGCTTATGCACTTAATATATACCCCCTGCGGGTATTTGTCAACCCTGATTTTGGAAAAAATGATATGTCGGAAATTATAAGGAAAACAGGAGGATCGAAAAACCAGAATAAAACCAGTAGTTAATAAAAAATCCATAATTTATTCATATAAAATCCATAAAAATATGGTATTTATTAACTATCCGAGTCGAATATGTATAATGGTTATAGCGCGAAGGTTGCATCATGAACATGATGCGCAAAAGAGAATCCGGTGTGAATCTGGAACGATGCCGTCACTGTGTAAGGGAGCTGCTTCGAAGCCCACTGGGAAACCGGGAAGGGGAAGCGGCGATGACCGAAGTCAGGAGAACTGCCTTGGCGTGGAATTGAGGATCTGCGGTACACAGAACCTGTATTCTCATAGCAATACATACCAATCCTGTTTGAAGGAAATGTGTTTATGAGGAATGTACAGCTGCAGAACCTGCGGCTGTTTTTTTATAGGAGAGAGACGAAGATGCCTTTATTTGAAGATGCCTTTATTTAATGAAGGAAATACTGCTGTTATCAGGCAGTGCAGCTGCTTTCTTACTATATAAAAGCCCTGCTGGGCCGGGTCCTTATACATAATTTAATCCGGAAATATAGGAAAAAAGAGGAAGAAAAAATGAAAAGAAAATCTTTATTAGCACTGTTTCTTGCAGTATCCATGGCAGCAAGCATGACCGTAGCAACTGGCTCTGTTGCATTTGCAGAGACAGAGGAAGCAACCGAGGAGACAACTGATGAAGCAGCAGATGACGCTGAGGCAGCAGACGATGCAGAAGCTGATGCAACTGACGCAGATCAGGAAGCAGCTGATAAAGTAGCAGCACTGATCGATGCAATCTATGTTCAGGAAAGAACAGATGACACAGATGAACAGTGCAAAGAAGCAAAAGAAGCATGGGACGCTCTGACAGACGCTCAGAAAGAGCTGGTAGAGGGCGAAGAGGCCAGCCCAGAGTATTTCGGACGTGATACAGGCGACGCTTCCAAAGATGATCCACGCAACCAGGATGAGATCGGTGACAACGAGCTTCTTGTTGTAAGCTTTGGTACTTCCTTCAACGACAGCCGTGCAGAGGATATCAAAGGAATCGAGGATGCTCTTGCAGAAGCATTCCCGGATTGGTCTGTAAGAAGAGCATTTACTGCTCAGATCATCATCAACCATGTACAGGCAAGAGATGATGAGCACATCGACAACATGCAGCAGGCACTTGACCGTGCAGTAGCAAACGGTGTTAAGAACCTGGTTGTTCAGCCTACACATTTGATGCATGGTGCTGAGTATGATGAGATGGTAGAAGCAGTTGATGAGTACAAAGATAAATTCGAGTCTGTAGCAATCGCTGAGCCAATGCTTGGTGAGGTTGGAGACGACGCTACCGTAATCAACGATGACAAAGCTGCTGTTGCACAGGCAATCACAGATGAGGCTGTAAAAGAAGCTGGATATGACAGCATGGAAGCAGCTGCAGAAGACGGAACCGCATTCGTATTCATGGGACATGGAACTTCCCATACAGCAAACGTTACCTATGACCAGATGCAGACACAGATGGAGAACCTTGGATTCACAAACGCATTCATCGGTACTGTAGAGGGTGAGCCGGAAGATACCGCTTGCGACGTTGTAATCGACAAAGTAAAAGATGCTGGATTCAAGAAAGTTATCCTTCGTCCGCTTATGGTTGTTGCTGGTGACCACGCAAACAACGATATGGCTGGTGATGATGACGATTCCTGGAAGAGCATGTTCGAGGCTTCCGGAGATTTCGATGAGGTTGACTGCCAGATCGAAGGTCTTGGAAGAGTAGAAGCTGTTGAGCAGCTTTATGTAGCTCATACTCAGGCAGCTATTGATTCTATCACTGAGTAATCTATAACTGAAATAAGGATACACTGCAATTTATTCATGAAATTGCAATGTACATTGGTTTCCTTAAATTGAAATCTTAGACAGCTGCTCTTTTCGGGGCAGCTGTTTGAGCAATACAGCAGAAGATGCCGCATATTGGTGTCTGTCTGTAAATAAAGAAAAGCAAGGAGAGAAGTTATTATGAAACGTTCATTAGTCATTTTATTATCAGCAGTAAGTATTTCCGCTATGACAGCAGGAAGTGTTGCGCCTGTATGGGCAGAAACAGAAACTGCAGCAGAAGCTACAGAGGAGACCGCAGATGCCGAACTTGAGGATGGCGTATACGGCGTAGAGTTTGACACAGACAGCAGTATGTTCCATACAAATGAGGCATGCAACGGAAGAGCGACCCTCACAGTAAAGGATGGCAAAATGACCGTTCATATTACCCTTGTTTCCAAGAACATTGTAAATCTTTTCCTTGGAACTGCAGAGGACGCACAGAAGGACGGAGCCGAGCTAATTCAGCCTACCACAGATACTGTTACCTACAGCGATGGAATGTCAGAGGAAGTTTACGGATTTAACGTTCCGGTTGAGAAGCTGGACGAAGAGTTTGATGTGGCAATCCTTGGCAAAAAGGGAAAATGGTACGACCACAAGGTCAGTGTAAAGGATGCCAGAGAGCAGACTGAGGAAGAGAAGGCAGCCGTTGTGATCGGTGAGGATGACAGCGAGGAAGCTGACGCTGCAGATGCAAAAGATGCAGCTGCTGATACTGCATCTGCAGAAGATTCCAAAGATTGATGTTTTGCGGACCTGCAGGAGCGGCATAGCTCCGCAGAATATTTAAGAGAAAGAAACACCGCCAGGGCAGAGAAATCATTTGAGAGATTGATTTCATTTGCTCTGGCGGTATTTTTTTATTTGCCCTTGCCTTCCCCTGCAAAGTACTCCTTCGTCAGCTTCACAACTGTGCCGGAGAGCAGGAACAGGGTGATCAGGTTGGGGATTGCCATAAGGCCGTTGAAGGTCTCAGCAATATTCCACATCAGTCCAAGGTTTGCGGTAGCACCAAGGATGGCAACCAAGGAATAGGCAACCATAAATGGCTTGATGACTTTTTCGGAGAAAAGGAACTCGATGCAGCGTGCACCGTAAAGTCCCCATCCAAGTGCTGTGGAAAAAGCGAAGCAGCACATTGCAACGGCTGTGAAAATGGATACCCAGTTTCCATATGTAGAAGTAAATCCAAGGATGGTCAGTTCTGCACCTGCAGCTTCCCCGTAAGCCACCGGAACACCGCTGCACAAAATAACAAGTGCAGTGAGGGTACAAATTACGATGGTATCGGTAAATACCTCGAAGATTCCGAACATGCCCTGTTTGACTGGCTTCTTGGTATCAGCACAAGCATGTGCGATGGAACCGGTACCAAGACCTGCTTCATTGGAAAAGATACCGCGGGAAACACCCTTTTTCATGCTGAGGAACATGCTTCCGATAACGCCTCCGGTTACAGCGGACGGCTGGAATGCACCTCTGAAAATAGAAGCGAACACGGAAGGTACATTCTGGATGTTCAGAAGAACCACTCCAAGTCCAAGGATGATGTAAAGCAGTGCCATAAACGGAACCAGCTTCTCTGTAACCTGTCCGATACGCTTGATTCCGCCAAGCAGGATCATGGCGATCAGAATGGCGATCACAATGCCGATGATCAGATTGGAAGTAGAAATTGCGTTCTGGGCAATAATGTTATAATTTAAAAGTGCGGAATTGATGGCTGTGGTGATGGTGTTTACCTGTGTGGCATTTCCGGTTCCGAATACGGTAAGCACACCGAAAGCTGCGAACAGGTAAGCCAGCCAGTGCCATTTTTTTCCAAGGCCGTTCTTAATGTAGTACATAGGTCCGCCTACCAGCTCACCGTTTGCATTGATCTCACGGAAGTGAACGGCAAGGGTAACCTCTGCGTACTTGGTACACATTCCAAAAAGTGCGGAGACCCACATCCAGAAAATAGTGCCAGGTCCGCCGATAGCGATCGCACCTGCAACTCCGGCAATATTTCCCGTACCTACTGTGGCAGCAAGGGCCGTGCACACTGCCTGGAAAGGAGTGATGGCGCCGTCTGAAGCGTCACGCTTGCGGAAAATACGTCCGAGGGTTGTACGGATTGCATAGGGGAATTTGCGGATCTGCAAGAAATTGGTGCGGATGCTAAGATAAAGTCCAACGCCGAAAATACAGACCATTGCAGGGACTCCCCAGATAAAATTGTTGACAGCTGTATTGATGGTTTCGATAATTTGCAGCATAGGATACCTCTCTGGGAATTAGTTTAATGAAAGCCTGCTGATCGATTGGCACAGCCGAAATTTAACTTTCGCTGCAGCAGCTTGATACAGCAGGCTTAAAGTTTCTTATCGGATAAAGTTTGTCTTGATTTTATCCTCCGCCTGTGGAGTGGTGATTCCAGCGGCTTTGCCAGCTTCTATGCATTTCAGAAGCCATGCCATATTGTTTCCAAGGGTACGCATGATCTGAAGACCCTCTTCATCCTGCTGTACTTCTGCAGGCGTATTGCCGTGTACCATGTTCCAGTAGTTGGCAGATACAACCGGCATCTCGTGGTAGCTGAAATATTTCTGGATCACATCCAAAGTAGCGGTAGTTCCGGCTCTTCTTGCGGAAGCTACGGCTGCCGCCGGCTTGTGAAGCATGTCCTTTCCTGCCATGGAGCAGAGCTTATCCATGAACTCAATGATCTGTCCTGTTGGGGAGGCCCAGTATACCGGGGAACCTACCACCAGGGCGTCCGCCTCTTTTAATTTTGCCGCTGCGGCTTTTACATTATCTGTATCCGGATTTCCCGCCTGGAAAATCTCGGTCTCAATTCCATTTTCATTCAGTGTCTTCGCTACTTCATTAAGTGCGGTGAAGGTACAGCCTTCTTTACGCGGGCTGCCGTTCAAAAGTAAAACCTTCATGTCTTTCATCCTTTCATCTCGCTAAAGCGTTAATGTATTTCTTTATTATACGACAGGAACGGTTTAATTTCAAGACACAGTATGTTCACATTTACAGGATATAATAGGAAAGCTTGCAAAAAGCACATCATTTAACCGTAATTTGCAGTTGCCAGAAAAGCGCATGTTGGGAAAAGGACTTCTTCTGGACTTTTCAAACAGGCGCTGGCTTTGTTTTGCAGATAGCAGAAAGGAATTTGTGCGTGCTTCAAATTAAAGACATACATAAAGAATACAGAACCGGAAATCTAGTGCAGCGGGCTTTGGACGGAGTCAGCCTAAGCCTTCGGGACAATGAATTTGTGGCAATTTTGGGTCCCAGCGGTTCCGGTAAAACCACCCTTCTGAACATTATCGGCGGCCTTGACCGCTACGACAGCGGAGACCTGATCATCAACGGAATCTCCACCAAGAAATACAAGGACCGTGACTGGGATTCCTACCGAAACCACACCATTGGATTTGTTTTTCAGAGCTACAACCTGATTCCCCACCAGACCGTGCTTGCCAATGTGGAGCTTGCCCTGACCATTTCCGGCGTTTCCAAAGGCGAGAGAAGGCGCAGGGCAAAAGAAGCCCTGGAAAAAGTAGGCCTTGGCGCCCAGCTTCACAAGCGCCCCAGCCAGATGTCCGGCGGACAGATGCAGCGAGTCGCCATTGCCCGCGCCCTGGTCAATGACCCGGAGATCCTTCTTGCCGATGAACCTACAGGGGCCCTGGATTCAGATACCAGTGTTCAGGTTATGGAGCTTTTGAAGGAAGTTGCCAGGGAGCGTCTGGTTGTCATGGTAACCCACAACCCGGAGCTGGCCCAGCTTTATGCCACCAGAATTGTGACGGTGAAGGACGGAAGGATTCTGTCAGACACAGATCCGTTTACTGTGGATGCAGACCAGATGGCACCGCCAGTCCACAAGAACATGGGAAAATCCTCCATGTCCTTTTTCACAGCGTTGTCCTTAAGCTTCCAGAACCTGAAAACCAAAAAGGCGAGAACCCTTCTCACTTCTTTTGCAGGCTCCATCGGTATTATCGGAATTGCCCTGATTCTTTCCATATCCAATGGTGTGGACAAATACATCACGGATATGGAGGAGGAAACCCTTTCCGAATATCCGCTGCAGATCCAGAGCACAGGGGTGGACCTGACCTCCATGATGATGGGAGCGGCCAGTGCCCAGAGTGAGAAAAAGGACGGAGAAGTTGGCGTGGCCCAGATGGTCACCAACATGTTTTCCAAGATGAATTCCAATGACCTGGAATCCCTGAAAACCTATCTGGACAGCGACGAGAGCCAGATGAGCCAGTATGCAAACTCTGTGGAATACAGCTATTCTGTCTCACCCCAGATTTTCCTGCAGGAGAAAGACGGCATCCGCCAGGTAAACCCGGACAAATCTTTTTCCTCCATGGGACTTGGCTCCGGTTCTTCCAATAGCATTATGTCCTCTACCATGAGTACGGATGTGTTTTATGAAATGCCGGAGAACGAAGATCTGTACAAAAATCAGTATGATGTAAAAGCTGGAAGATGGCCGGAGAATTATAAGGAATGTGTGCTGGTGCTGACCTCCCAGGGAGATATCAGCGATTTTCTCCAGTATACCCTGGGTCTTCGGGACAGCAAGGAACTGGATGATATGGTGCAGAAGTTTATGGCGGAGGAAAGCGTGGAAGCTCCTGAGGACACTGGCACTTACACCTATGACCAGATCCTGGGAACCAAATTTAAGCTGGTAAACAGCGCCGATTACTATGAATACGACGAGGAATACAAGGTCTGGAAAGACAAATCTGACAACAATGCTTATATGAAAAAGCTGGTGGCAGATGGGGAGGACCTTACCATTGTGGGAATTGTGCAGCCAGCAGAAGGTGCTACCGCTTCCATGCTAAGCGCCGGAATCTGCTACACTCCTGAACTCACCAGGCATGTGATCAATGAGGCGGCTTCCAGCAAGATCGTGAAGCAGCAGCTGGAGAATGAGAAGGTCAATGTTTTTACAGGCGAGGAGTTTGGTCAGGAAGATTCTGAGGAAAGTAAGTTTGACATGGAATCCCTTTTCAGCATCAATGAGGATGCCATTCAGGAAGCATTCCAGATCAATGAAAGTGCTTTTAATATGGACCTTTCCGGCATGGATCTCTCGGGAATGAGCATGGATATGCCGGATCTGTCCGGAAGCATGGATTTTTCAGGAAGCAGTATGCCTGATTTTTCCAGCCTGATCAGCTTTGGGGATTTGGATCTGGATCTTTCTGATGCCATTGACCCGGAAGAGATTTTGAAGGAACTTCCGGCAGATCAGGTTCCGGATATGAGTGAGGCATTGAAATCTGTGAAGTTTGATTTTACAGAGGAAAAGGCCACTGCGCTTCTGAAGGATGTTCTGGAAGGATACCAGGAGAGCATTCAGGATAAGCCGGAGGCGGATCTGGCGAAGATGCAGTCAGCCATCCAGCAGTTTCTTAGTTCCAGTGAAGTAAATGACAGGCTGTCTGCAGACATTCAGCAGTTGGTGAATGACAATATCAAGGTGGACGTTTCCGCGGAGAAAATGATCGCCGCTGCAGTGAAGCTGATGAATCAGTACCAGGAATATGCCAAGGCCAATGGAATAGAAAAAGCAGATGCTGCCAGCATTCTGGGATTTCTTAGCCAGAGCGACATCCAGCAGCAGATCCGGCAGGAGGCCAATGAGCTGATTCAGGGAAGCGTGACGGTGACGATCACAGCAGACCAGATCAAAGAGCTTCTTATGAAAGATGTGATCCAGGCCTATCCGGAATATGCCAAAGCTAACCAGCTTCCGGACCCGGCCAATCTTGGAACCTATTTTGTGGAATATATGCAGTCTGAGGATGGACAGAACCGTCTGATGAAGGGGCTGACCTCCATGATCGACACCAGTGAGGTGGAGAAGCAGTTTTCCTCTGCAATGGAAACCTACATGACAAATATGATGACTGCTTTTTCCGATGCCATCACAAAAGCTATTGAGACCAAATTTACCGACGTGATGGGCCAGGTGGAAACACAGCTCACACAGGGAATCCAGACTGCCATGGAGCAGATGATGGGCTCCATCAGCGACAGTATGCAGGGTGCGCTTCAGTCTGTAATGACAAGCGTGACCTCCAGCATTACCACAGCCATGAGCCAGGCAATGGGGCAGATGGGAAGCAGCATGGAAAATGCCTTTGCCATTGATCCGGAGGCTTTTGCAAATGCCATCCAGATGAATATGAATGAAGATGACCTTTCCGAGCTGATGATGTCTTTGATGTCACATGAGAATGCCTCTTATGACGGAAATTTGAAAAAGCTTGGATACGCGGATCTGAATGTTCCAGGGGGCATCAATATTTATCCAAAGGATTTCGAGTGCAAATCCCAGATCGTGAACATCTTGGATCAGTATAATGCAGATCAGGAGGCAGCAGGAGAGGATGAGAAGGTGATCACCTATACGGACCTTGTGGGAACCTTGATGTCCTCTGTGACGGATATTGTCAATATTATCAGCTACGTGCTGGTTGCTTTTGTGGCCATTTCCCTTGTGGTTTCCTCCATTATGATCGGTGTTATCACCTATATCAGTGTTCTGGAGAGGAAAAAGGAGATCGGTATTCTAAGAGCGATCGGTGCTTCCAAACACAATGTGTCCCAGGTGTTCAACGCGGAAACCTTTATTATCGGCTTTTGCGCCGGGGCAATGGGAATCGGAATCACCCTGCTGCTTCTTATTCCAGCCAACAGTCTGATCCGTTCCCTGGCGGACGGCGTAAACGTGAAGGCAGCCCTTCCGCCTGTGGCAGCGCTGGTGCTTGTAGGATTAAGCGTGGTGCTTACTTTGATGGGCGGTCTGATCCCGTCACGAAAAGCGGCGAAGAGCGATCCGGTGACAGCGCTTCGAACAGATTGATGATGGAAAATGAATACAGGTTATTTTGACTGGCTTGTCAAATGACGGAAATTGAAAAAAGCGCAGAAATCAGGAAAAATTCTGGTTCCTGTGCTTTTTTTGCGTCCGAAATTCTGGGTAATCATGTGTTTGGCCGGGGAAAGATTTTGCTGGCTTGAGAGTAAAATGAAAGATTTATGGATACTACTATAAAGAACAGGGAAAATGTATCTGCTCATGTGTGGATGATATTTTATAGAAAAATCAAATTCGGTCAAAATAATTCATAATTGTGCAATAGTGATAAATCAAACGGTCAAATCTTGTGAAAAAGATTGATTGACTTTGACCGTATAGGAAAGTATAATAAGCACAACAAATCAA
>CAVJRB010000134.1:12204-14497 GCA_963651655.1 bacterium
GACTTTTAATCCGTCACTGGATTATATCGTGTCGGTAGAGGACTTCCAGCTTGGACTTACCAATCGCACCAGTTCGGAGATGCTTCTGCCGGGAGGCAAGGGAATTAACGTGTCTACAGTTCTTATGAATCTGGGAATTGAGAGCACAGCCCTTGGATTTACCGCAGGATTTACCGGTGATGAGATCACACGCAGACTTGAGAACATGGGCGTGAAGAATGGTTTTATCCAGGTTGGGGAAGGTTTTTCCAGAATTAACCTGAAGCTGAAGAGTATTGACGGTACGGAGATCAATGGTCAGGGACCAAGGATCGGTACAGACAAGGTGGACATGCTGATGAAGCAGTTGGGAGAGCTTGGAGAGGGCGATGTGCTTTTCCTTTCCGGAAGCATTCCGTCCTCCATGCCGGATGACGCATACCAGAAGATTATGGCGATGTTAGACGGCAGAGGGGTTCGGATCGTGGTGGATGCCACCAGAGATCTTCTTCTGAAGGTTCTTCCTTATCACCCATTTCTGATTAAGCCCAATAATCATGAGCTGGGAGAGATTTTCGGCGTGAAGCTGGATACCCGCCAGTCTGTGGTTCCCTACGGCAGGAAGCTGCAGGAGATGGGAGCTGTGAATGTGCTGATCTCCATGGCAGGAGAGGGCGCAGTGCTGATCGATGAGAACGGTCAGGTTTATGAAGAGCCTGCACCTACAGGCAAGTTAGTTAACGGCGTAGGCGCCGGAGATTCCATGGTAGCCGGATTTATGGCGGGCTACATGGAGAAGCAGGATTATCAGTATGCATTCCACATGGGAATTGCAGCCGGAAGTGCCAGCGCATTTTCCGAGAATCTTGCCACCAGAGAAGAGATTGAGGCTGTATATCAGCAGATCATCGGATAGAATCAGGAGGAAAGGAAGAAATGAGAATTACAGACTTACTGGATGTGAGAAGTATTTCACTGGACGCTGCCCCGGCAGATAAATCCCAGACCCTGGATGCTGCGGTTGCTCTTATGACCAGAAGCGGTAAGATCAATGACGAGGAAGCTTACCGGAAGCAGGTTTACGCACGAGAGGAAGAGAGCACCACAGGAATCGGTGAGGGAATCGCCATTCCCCACGGCAAATGCGATGCGGTAGACAAGCCGGGACTTGCAGCTATGGTAATTCCGGGAGGAGTTGATTTTGATTCCCTGGATGGAGAGCCTGTTACCCTGTTGTTTTTGATCGCTGCGCCTAATACAGAGGACAATGTACATCTGGATGTGCTCAGCAAGCTTTCCATGATGCTGATGGATGAGGAGTTTACAGCCAGCCTTCGCGCTGCGAAGACACCGGAGGAATTCCTTCAGATCATTGACCAGGCAGATGAGGAGAAGAAGAGCGTGGATGAGCGTCTTGCAGATATGGGAGAGGCTTCCGAGAACCAGTTTAAGATCCTGGCAGTTACCTCCTGCCCTACTGGAATCGCCCATACTTATATGGCAGCAGAAGGAATTGAGAAGGCTGCCAAGGCGAAGAACTGCTTCGTGAAGATTGAGACAAGAGGCTCCGGCGGTGCCAAGAACGTGCTCACGGCCCAGGAGATTCAGGATGCAGACTGCATCATTGTGGCAGCGGATGCCCAGGTTCCCATGGATCGTTTTGAAGGCAAGAAGGTGATTCAGCGCCAGGTTTCCGATGGAATCAATAAGGCAGACGAGCTTATTGAGCTTGCCATGTCAGGAAATGCCCCTGTTTATCACAGCGGCAATGCAGCAGCTGCCCAGCAGAACTCCGGTAAGTCCGGCGGCGGAGTGGGACACCAGCTTTACACACAGCTGATGAACGGTGTTTCCCATATGCTCCCCTTTGTGGTTGGCGGCGGTATTCTGATCGCTATTGCGTTTTTGATCGATGGTCTTCTGGTTGATATGAATGCCCTGGATGTGGCAGAACGTGCTAACTTCGGTACCATCACTCCGGCAGCAGCCATGTTCAAGCAGATCGGAGATGTGGCATTCGGATTTATGCTTCCGGTGCTGGCTGGATTTATTGCAATGGCTATCGGTGACAGACCGGCGCTTGCACTTGGTTTTGTAGGCGGTATGATGGCATCTAATGGTACTTCAGGTTTCCTTGGAGCGCTGGTAGCTGGTTTTGCAGCTGGCTATATTATTCTGGGACTTCGCAAGGCATGCGAGAAGCTTCCAGAAGCCCTTGAGAAGATTGCTCCAGTTCTGATTTATCCGGTTGTTGGTATTCTGATAATGGGTATCCTGATGATGTTTGTAGTGGAGCCGATCATGGGCGGAATCA
>CAVJRB010000135.1:0-9418 GCA_963651655.1 bacterium
CTGCAAAGCCTACGCAGACCGCACCAGCCAACAGAATCAGCCAGATGCCTCTCACCCCGTACACATAAAGGGGAAAAGAGATGGCAATGGCAAGAATACAGTACTCTGTCATGTGCGCTGCTTTTCTTACGTAAAATTCGATGGAACTTGCGGAATAGGCAAGCTCTGTCTCCGTTTTGTTTTCGTTAAGAACTTCATTCTTTGTCTCTACAATCTGGTAGCTGACTTCATAGCTTAGGGCACCAGACACCTCCCCTGTCTGGGCTGAAAATGAATAGATCAGATACATCATCAGAATTGCAGGAAGAAAAGAAAGAGGTTTCAGTAAATGGATTAAAATTTTCCTCATGGGGTCTACTATAACACGGGGAAAATGGATTGTAAAGAAAAAGAAGCAATCCGACTGAAAAATTGGATATTTTTTGTTATGGTCAAAGAATGGACGAGAATCTTGTTATTTCCCAGGGAGTGTGGTAAACTTATGACAAATTAGTGACAGAAAAATGCCAATGGAGGTTTCCTGATATCTGCCATGAAAGTTCTAGACGGCAGCCGCCAATGGACTGTTTTATATGGAAAGTTTATGGATGTCAGACAGGATTCCGGCATTAAATAAGCGCAGGAGGTCAAGATGAGTTTAGCAGATAATATATTTATCGATATGTGCAAGGATGTAATTGAGAACGGAACCAGTACGGAAGGGGAGAAGGTTCGTCCGGTATGGGAGGACGGTACCTCCGCTTATACCATCAAACGCTTCGGCGTGGTGAACCGTTATGATCTGAGAAAGGAATTCCCGGCGCTGACCCTTCGAAAAACTGCGCTGAAAAGTGCCATGGACGAGATCCTGTGGATCTGGCAGAAGAAATCCAACAATATCCATGATCTTCACAGCCATATCTGGGACAGCTGGGCAGACGAGGACGGTTCCATTGGAAAAGCCTACGGCTATCAGCTGGGCGTGAAGCACCAGTACAAGGAAGGCATGATGGACCAGGTGGACCGCGTCCTCTACGATCTGAAGAACAATCCCTACAGCCGCAGAATCATGACCAATATTTATGTGCATGAGGATCTCCATGAGATGAATCTTTATCCATGTGCCTATTCCATGACCTTTAATGTGACCAAGGAGCCGGGGAAGGACAAGCTCACTCTGAATGCCGTCCTGAACCAGCGTTCCCAGGACATTCTGGCTGCAAACAACTGGAATGTGTGCCAGTATTCTATTCTTCTAATGATGATCGCCCAGAGCTGTGACATGGAAGCAGGAGAACTGGTGCATGTGATCGCTGACTGCCATATCTATGACAGACACGTTCCGGTTATCAAGGAGCTGATTTCCAGAACGCCTTACCCGGCGCCGACTGTGAAGCTGAACCCGGATGTGAAGAATTTCTATGATTTTACCACAGATGACCTGATCGTGGAGAACTACCAGACCTGGCCGCAGATCAAGAATATTCCCATTGCAATTTGAGTATGGAACAGGCAACTGAGTTTGTATAAAGGAGATTATAAGTAATGAAAATTATCGTAGCAGCAGATAAAAACTGGGGAATTGGAAAAGACAACAAGCTTCTGGTAAGCATTCCGGCAGACATGAAAATGTTCCGCCAGGAGACCACCGGAAAGGTATGCGTCATGGGGCGAAAAACACTGGAAAGCTTTCCAGGGGGACTTCCCCTTAAGAACCGTACCAACATTGTACTGACCCACAATCAGAATTACAAGGTAAAGGACGCGATCATTGTTCATTCCATCGAGGAACTGTTAGAAGAGCTGAAAAAATACAATGCAGAGGAAGTTTACTGCATCGGCGGTGACACCATCTACAAACAGCTTCTTCCATATTGCGACGTGGCACAGGTGACCAAAATTGATTTCGCCTACATCGCAGACAGCTATTTCCCCAATCTGGATGAAGACCCGGAATGGCATGTAGCAGCCGAGAGCGAAGAGCAGACCTATTTTGACCTAGAGTACAAATTTGTACGTTACGAGAGAAATAAATAAAAGATGGAATTTGTCATACAGCATATAAAAAAATCCGGCACTTTCAAGAATGAAAATGCCGGATTTTTTATGTGCTGTGTAAAAATTCATATCCGCAGATACGAAAATGCAAATTCTGGAAAAATTACTCGATTACCTTCAGCCATCCCTCTGGAGCCTGGATGCGGCCCATCTGGATTCCGGTAAGTGTCTCGTACAGCTTCTTGGTGATCGGTCCCATTTCGTTCATGCCACTTGGGAAGCAGATCTCTTTGCCGTGGTCAACGATCTTTCCAACAGGAGAGATAACAGCAGCAGTACCGCAAAGACCGCACTCTGCGAAGTCTTTCACTTCATCGAAGTATACTTCTCTTTCCTCTGCCTCAAGTCCAAGATATTCCTTGGCAACATAGATCAGGGAACGGCGTGTGATGGATGGAAGGATGCTGTCAGACTTCGGTGTTACAACCTTGCCGTCCTTTGTTACGAACAGGAAGTTGGCTCCGCCTGTCTCCTCAACTTTAGTACGTGTCTTGGAGTCAAGATACATGTTCTCGTCAAATCCGTTCTTATGAGCATCTACGATTGCGTGAAGGCTCATTGCGTAGTTAAGACCTGCTTTGATATGTCCGGTTCCGTTCGGTGCAGCACGGTCGAAATCGCTGACACGGATTGTGATCGGCTTAGCGCCGCCTTTGAAGTATGGTCCAACCGGTGTGGTGAATACACGGAACTGATACTCATTCGCTGGCTTAACACCGATAACAGCGTCGCTTCCGAACATGTACGGACGTACATATAAAGTAGCACCTGATCCGTATGGCGGTACATATGCAGCATTTGCTTTAATTGTCTGAACAACTGCGTCAACAAAACGGTCTTTCGGGAAAACCGGCATCTCCAGTCTTGCTGCGGAGTGCTCCATACGCTCTCCGTTCAGGTCAGGACGGAAAGTAACGATACGTCCGTCTTCTGTGGTGTATGCTTTCATACCTTCAAAAACAGTCTGTGCGTACTGAAGGACACCTGCGCACTCACTGATGGTAACAGTGTCATCTGTGGTCAGGCCGCCCTCATCCCAGGCACCGTTCTTGTAGTTGGATACATAACGATAGTCTGTTTTTACATAACCAAAGCCCAGGTTGCCCCAGTCAATGTCTTTTTTCTCCATAACAATTTCCTCCTAGCGTGGTTTCTTGGGGTAGATTCTGAATGTGAATCCACGACGTTTTTACTATTGTAAAACTTTTACGTGTGAAATTCAATGGGAAAAGTAGATTTTTCAGTTTTTCCTGTGAAAAAGTTGAGGAAAAGGATTTGGAGCGTGTTTATATTTTATGCTGTCTTGTTTTTTTAGAGGGATTTTTGTATAATGAAAGGACAGGCGTTATGGAATAAAATATCCGGAGGAAAAAATGGGATATCACGAATTAGATGACCTTGGAGAAAAGATTCAGGACATCATTGACAGTGCGATCAATGAGAAAAATTACCAGAAACTGAACCAGACCATTAATCAGACTGTAAATAAGGCAATCGACAATGGAAGCGAGGCGCTGCGGGATGCCCTGAACAATACATTTGGCGGGAACAGCGGCAAATACACCAATTACCGCACCGGAAGCTCTTACGATTACAGGCAGAACCGCACCTGGGATTTTCAGAAGAACCAGACGGGCAGTGGTCATGGAGAGCGTGGGGAAGCATGGAATTACACACAGAGGAATTCCGGCAGCAGACAGAAGGACAGGAATGAGAATCCGTCACTTCCTGCCTTATACATGCCTGCCAACGGCATCAAGGTTAAGGGAGTCCTGAAAACCGTGTTCGGCGGCATTCTTACCGGAACCATGGGAATAGGGCTTATGGTCAGCCTGATCGGAATGGGAATCTTCGGCGTGGGAACGGGAGGCATGGTGATCACCGGAATCTTCGGTGCTTTTACCGCAGCTGGCGGCGTGCTTCTTGGCAATGGCTGCAGCAATCTTGCAGGCCTGAAGCGCCGCAGCAAATACATTCGGGCGCTTGGAGACCACACATACTGTGATTTCCGGAATCTGTCCCTTGCTGTTGGCAAGCCTGTGAAATTTGTAAAAAGAGACATCAAGAAAATGATAGACAAAGGCTGGTTTCTTCAGGGCCATGTGGACACCCAGGAGACCTGCCTGATCACAAGCAACGAGACATACGACCAGTATGTAAGCACACAGAAGCAGTTAGAAGAAAGAAAACGCCAGGACGAAGAGCGAAAGGGCCATGAGGCAGAACTTCAAAAGCAGGCAGATGCAAAAGCCCGGAAGGAAGCGAAGAAACAGGAAAACATAAAGATTTCCCCGGAGGTGCAGGCAGTTCTTGACAAAGGCAACGATTTCCTTGAGAAGATCCGCCGCAGCAACGATGCTATTCCAGGAGAGGAAATTTCCCGGAAGATTTCCAGAATGGAGCTGATCGTCCAGAAGATTTTTGAGCGTGCCAAGGCACACCCGGAGATCATTCCGGATCTGAACCGTCTCATGGATTATTACCTGCCGATGACGGTGAAGCTTCTGAATGCCTATGAGGACATGGACAGTCAGCCCATACAGGGAGAAAATATTGCTTCTTCCAAGAAAGAAATCGAGGACACTATTGACACACTGAACGTTGCGTTTGAGAAGCTTCTGGACTCTGTATTTGAGGATACGGCAATGGACGTTTCCAGCGACATTTCCGTGCTGAACACCGTACTTGCCCAGGAGGGCCTGACAGAAGACGAGCTTACCCGCATGAGACGGGAAGCGAAAGAGAAGGCATAAAAGAAAATAGAACCATATCAGGATACAGCTGCAGATCATCAGGAAATCTGCACATAAGGAGGATACCATGGGAGATGAATTGAAAGGCTTTGAAGAAACTGCACCTACACTGACACTGGAACCGGATCTTGGGGAGACGAAGCCAGCAGCCTCTGCAGTACCGGAAGCAGAAGCTGTAAAAAAAGAAATGGAGCAGACCATTCTTACCCCAGAGGAACAGCAGATGGTAGACAGCTTTGCACAGAAAATCGATATTGAGAACACCAACCAGATCCTTCAGTATGGAGCTGGAACCCAGAAGAAGATGGCTGATTTTTCCGATGCAGCCCTTGAGAATGTGCGCACACAGGATCTGGGCGAGGTAGGGGAGCTGATCACACAGGTGGTAGGCGAGCTCCGTGATTTTGATGCCACAGAAGAGGAAAAAGGCTTCTTTGGCTTTTTCAAAAAGCAGGGAAACAAGATCGAGAATATGAAGAACCGCTATGCCAAGGCAGAGGTGAACGTGCAGAAGATCACCACCTCCCTTCAGGACCACCAGATGCGCCTGATGAAGGATTCTGCAGTTCTTGAGAAAATGTACGCCCAGAACCTGAATTACTATAAAGAGCTGACCATGTACATTCTGGCAGGCAAGCAGAAGCTGCAGGAGGTACGCGAGGGCAAATTAAGAGACTTAGAGGCCAAGGCAGCAGCCAGCGGACTTCCGGAGGATGCACAGGAAGCTAAGGATCTGGACAGCAAGTGCAACCGTTTCGAGAAGAAGCTTCATGATCTGGAGCTGACCAGAACCATTTCCCTGCAGACTGCACCCCAGATCCGTCTGGTACAGAACAACGACACACTTATGGTAGAGAAAATCCAGACTACCATTGTAAATACCATTCCCCTCTGGAAGAGCCAGATGGTCCTTGCACTTGGAATTGCCCATTCCACAGAGGCGTCCCAGGCCCAGAGACAGGTAACTGACCTTACCAACGAGCTTCTGAAAAAGAATGCCCAGGCCCTTCACCTTGCGTCCACAGAGACCGCCAAGGAATCCGAGAGGGGAATTGTGGACATTGAGACCCTGAAGCAGACCAACCAGGAGCTGATCAGCACACTGGATGATGTGATGAAGATCCAGAAGGAAGGCCGCATCAAGAGACAGCAGGCAGAGGTGGAAATGCGCAGAATGGAAGACGAGCTTAAGAATAAACTGTTGGAGATCCAGCACTGAAAACAGCAGGGGTGTCAGGTTACGGCATCCCTTTTGTGCCCTTTAATCAGATGAGGAGGAATAGATATGTACAGAGACCATACAAAAGTAATCCAGATTGGAAATAAGAAGATCGGCGGAGGCAATCCCATTCTGATCCAGTCCATGACCAATACCAAAACAGAAGACGTAGAAGCAACAGTAGCCCAGATCCTTGCCCTGGAGGCGGCAGGCTGCGATATCATCCGCTGTGCAGTGCCGACCATGGAAGCTGCCAGAGCGCTGAAGGAGATTAAGAAGCAGATCCACATTCCGCTTGTTGCAGATATCCATTTTGACTACCGACTTGCCATTGCGGCAATGGAGAACGGCGCAGATAAGATCCGCATCAATCCGGGAAACATTGGAAGCACAGAGCGCATCAAGGCTGTAGTTGACGTGGCAAAGGAGCGGAATATCCCAATCCGTGTTGGTGTAAACAGCGGTTCCCTTGAGAAGGAACTGGTGGAGAAATACCACGGCGTTACTGCAGAGGGGCTGGTGGAGAGTGCACTGGACAAGGTGCACATTATCGAGGAACTTGGCTATGACAATCTGGTGATCAGCATCAAATCCTCTGACGTTATGATGTGTGCCAAAGCTCATGAGCTGATCGCAAAGCAGACCAGCTATCCCCTTCATGTGGGAATTACAGAGGCGGGAACCCTTTACTCCGGAAACATCAAGTCTGCCATCGGACTTGGAATCATTTTATACCAGGGAATCGGAGACACCATTCGTGTATCCCTGACTGGTGCACCTCTTGAGGAAGTAAAATCAGCTAAACGGATCCTGAAAACATTAGGGCTTCGCAAAGGCGGCGTAGAGGTAGTATCATGTCCCACCTGCGGCCGAACCCAGATCGACCTGATCGGCCTTGCCAACAAAGTAGAAACTATGGTTCAGGACATCCCTCTTGATATCAAGGTAGCCGTTATGGGCTGCGTGGTAAACGGACCGGGAGAGGCCAAGGAAGCGGACATCGGAATCGCAGGAGGCGTCGGCGTGGGACTGCTGATCAAAGACGGCGAGATCGTAAAAAAAGTGCCGGAGGATCAGCTTCTGGATACCCTGCGTGAAGAGCTAATGAACTGGGAAAACAAGGAACAACAGTAATTAAGGGTGAAGATTTTATAAATGGAAAAAGAATTTTTTGACGTATTTCCAAACTTAAAACTGAAACAGGAACTAAGTGAGCTTCTGGAAGAGGTGATCGTCACCAAGGTAGCGTGCAACGCAGCCAAAACCTGTGTGCGGGTCTATCTGAGAAGCGACCGCTGGATCCACAAGAAGCATATTTTCAGCCTGGAAGAGCAGATCAAAAGACAGTGCTTCCCGGGGCTTGAGGTATCTGTGAAGGTTATTGAGAAGTTTCATCTGTCCAGACAGTACACGCCGAAGAACTTTCTGGACACCTACCGTTCCAGCATGGAACTGGAGCTTCGCAATTACAACATGCTGGAATATAACCTGTTTAAGCAGGCGCAGATTACCTTCCCGGATGAGGATTGCCTGCACATGGTACTGCCGGATTCCGTGATCGCCAGACAGAAAAGCGAGATCCTCATCGAGTATCTGCACAAGATTTTCTGCGAGCGCTGCGGCATGGACCTGAAGGTTTCTCTGGATTATGTGGAAACTGAGGAGAGCAAGTACCGCAGAAATGCGGCAATCCAGATTCAGCAGGAAGTGGCGAATGTGCTGAAGCATGCCAAGCTTTCCGAGGCCAATAAAGCGGCAGAAGCAGAACCTGTAAAAGAGGAAAAAGAGGGCAAAAAGGCAGAAAAAACCCCAGCGGGAAAGCCGGAGAAAAAGCAGGAGGCTGCACAGGAGAAGAAATCCTTCGAGAAAAAGCCATTCGAAAAGAAGGGCAAATGGGGAGATTTCCGTGGCGGTTACCGCAAGGACCCCAACCCGGATGTTATATATGGAAGGGATTTCGAAGGCGAGCCCATTCCTCTTGAGAGCATTGTCCAGGAGATGGGCGAGGTCATTGTCCGCTGCCAGGTTATGGAAGTGGAAGCAAGGGAGATCCGAAACGAGAAGACCATCCTGATTTTCCCGGTTACAGACTTTACCGATTCCATCACAGTAAAAATGTTCCTGCGCAACGAGCAGGTGCCGGAAGTAACCGAGCATGTGAAAAAAGGCGCCTTCCTGAAGATTAAAGGCGTCACCTCCATCGACCGTTTTGACAGCGAGCTTACCATCGGTTCTATTTCCGGAATCAAGAAGATTGCAGATTTCAGAAGCGCCAGAGTGGACACCAGTCCCCAGAAGCGAGTGGAGCTTCACTGCCACACCAAGATGAGCGACATGGACGGCGTCACAGAGGCGAAAGCTCTGGTAAAGCGTGCCTATGAGTGGGGACATCCTGCCATTGCCATCACAGACCACGGTGTGGTACAGGCATTCCCTGAGGCCAACCACTGCTTTGATGCCTGGGGCGGCTGTGTGCCGAAGGACTCCAAATTCAAGGTTCTTTATGGTATGGAAGCGTATCTTGTAGATGATCTGAAAGGTATGGTAACCAATCCCAAGGGTCAGGCGCTGGACGGCAGATTTGTTGTCTTTGATATTGAGACCACCGGATTTTCCCCACTGACCTGCAAGATCATTGAAATCGGCGCCGTTCTGGTGGAAAATGGCAAGATCACAGACCGTTTTTCCACTTTTGTCAACCCCCAGGTGCCCATTCCATTTCGAATTGAACAGCTGACCAGCATCAATGACGGCATGGTCATGGACGCACCCACTATTGAGGAAATTCTGCCTAAGTTCCTGGAATTCTGCGAAGGGGCCACTATGGTAGCCCACAATGCGGATTTCGATATGAGCTTTATTATAGAGAACTGCAACCGCATGGGCATTCCAAATGATTTCACCTATGTGGATACAGTGGGCATGGCAAGATTCCTTCTGCCTGCACTGAATCGTTTCAAGCTGGATACCGTAGCCAAGGCTGTGGGCGTGTCATTGGATCATCATCACCGTGCGGTAGACGATGCGGAATGTACGGCCCGCATATTTGAGAAATTTGTGGGAATGTGCGCGGACAAGGACATTACTGATGTCAACCAGCTCAATGAGCAGGGGAAAATTTCCTCGGATACCATCAAGAAGCTGCCTACCTACCATGCGGTTATTTTCATGCGCAACGAGACCGGGCGAATCAATCTGTACAAGCTGGTAAGCCAGTCCCACATCAAATATTTTAACCACAGGCCCCGTGTGCCGAAGAGTGTTTTTGAGGCGCACAGAGACGGGCTTCTTATCGGAAGTGCCTGCGAGGCGGGAGAGCTTTACCAGGCTCTTCTTCGAAATGCGCCGGAGCAGGAGATCGCAAGGCTGGTGAGCTTCTACGATTATCTGGAAATCCAGCCTCTTGGAA
>CAVJRB010000136.1:0-1828 GCA_963651655.1 bacterium
CTATATGAAGACAAACAGACGAACCCCAAAAATCCTAGTTTCCGCATTTGTCACCGCAGGCATGCTTCTTTGCGGCGGCGTTCCGGTACAGGCGGACTTAAATCTTGGAGAGCTTGGAAGTGAAAACAACCAGATCACAGCTCCGGCCCAGGGCGTTGCCGCATCTGCCGATGTGATCGCGCTGGATGACCTTGGAATCTCCATTGCGCCAGGCAGTTATGTGTCAATTGAGCAGGCAGACGGTTTTGTGTACATTTACACCCAGGAAGCAAACTCCATTCCTTATGTGATTGTGGGCTGCTATAACCTGACGGCTGACGATTTTGGCGACCAGTTTACCCAGTACATGGGACAGGAGTATTCCGATGTGCAGGTAACTTCCCAGGAGAGAACAGTGACCTTAAACGGCAGGGATTTTTCCTGTATCCAGTATTCCTACGGCGTAGGCGGCTACACCGTGCAGGATACCAGACTGTTTGCGGCAGAAAATGGGAAAACTTACATGTTTGGGGCAAAGGAAGTGCCGGAGCTTTCTTATTATGTGGGAAGCGTTCTTGAGGAAACAGCGGGAAGCTTTGCTTATTTGGCAGGGGGCGATAGCGATTACGCCAAGCATGTGGACAGTACCCGCTCGGTAACTTCAGATGGAATGGATGCGGTAGATAATATAGAGAGCACCGTAGGTGATATTATCGAGCAGGGCGATGCGGGAAATGACACTGCTTCCGGCGGCACTGTGGGAAATATCGGCGGTGTTTCCTCCAGCGTGGAGGATGCGCAGACAGGTGCAGACTCTTCTTCTGATGGCAGCGGGGATGACACGCAGATGGGAAGCATCACTTTTTCTCAGGACACTGTGGGCTATGCGGGAACCTGGGTTCCTTTTGAGGATGGTTTTCAGCTGTATCTGCCAAGTGACTGGGATGTGTACAATGTGACGGAAGAACAGAGCCAGCAGGGTGTGCTTTATATTGCAGGAGATTCTTCCGGAGCTGAGACTGCGCCTGGAATTTCCGTAGTGTGGGCTTACAGCGACGGAGCTAAGACCATTGAAGAGGTTGCCGCAGCCATCGGACAGGGCGGATACCAGGTGGACGATATCGTTTCCATCAACGGAATTCCCTGCGTTTCCTACCGGATTGAGGAAAGCGACTGCAGCGCTATCATGTTTTTCCATCCCACCAATAAGCAGTACCTGTTCTGCGTAACAGGAGTGGGATACGCGGCTAACGTGGATACGATCTGTTCAATCCTGACCTCCGTAAGCCTTACCTGATAAATACAAATCATTTTTTCTTCAGGATGACTATCGACTAAGTCTTAAAACGAAAAGCCGTTTTGCACTGCTATTTTTTTTCCAGAAGTATTTAGAGCGTGTTCCCAAAAATCATTCTAACAAATTGTGATGCATATTTTGAAGAAGGCTTTTAGGGCATGTTCTTTAGGTATGCGGGAAAATCTAATATAGCACTGCAAACGGCTTTTTATATTTGTTGAAACGTGGGACAGAATACAGGGGTCTACGTTTTGTGAATCTGTTTATTTCACCTTGGTCATACTCACCACCCGGGTCCGTGAAATCTTCTCATAAAACAAGGGCTTATGCACCGCCGCCATGATCATCTCAAACAGCAGGAAAAAGAAATAGATTCCGGCAATGCATCCGAGTACTACAAGATTTACAGCCACGCCCAGCAGTCCCGTAAGATCCGCAAAAAAGGTAATCCCCCGTGCGGCAGCAGCCGGGATCACATACAGAAAAACAAAAACAGTGCCATAGCGAATCGCATATTGATACCATTTTGCAGGAGAACCGTCCGCCTGGCAG
>CAVJRB010000136.1:1879-2478 GCA_963651655.1 bacterium
CTTTTTCCCCGGAGTTTTTCCATGGAGAAAAACGGGCAGCAGGGCAAAATAAGCGAAAAACAAAACTCCTCCCACATGTTTGGTGAAGAAGGAAAAGGGAAGAAGCACAAGGCTTCCCACCATTACCCAGATATTCGCAAGAATCACATCCAGAACCAGTGCCGTAAATCTGCGAAGAAGGGAAACCTCCTGGCCTCTTCGCATGCTGGCGGCATCAATCTGTTCCCTTGTTGGCAGAACCTTCAAAAAAGGCTTCACCGCCAGATATCCAAGCACACCGCCAAGGGTATTTGCCATCAGGTCATCCGCATCGAAAAGACGGTAGCTTCTTGGATAATAAAAATACAGCCCGGAGAGCTGTGTCAGCTCAAAAAACAGGGACAGCAAAAAGGAAGCCAGCACCGTCTTTTTCAGGGAAAATCCAAAATAGTATCTGAGATACACTCCAAACGGCATCAGCATAAGAATGTTGAACAGCACCTGGAACAGCGCCGGATTGATGATCAGTGTCACCACACTTGCCGGATTTTTCACTGTGAATTTGGATTCCTTTATAATATCCCGGATAAAGTGAAAAGGAATCAGCTGCATTCTTGGCC
>CAVJRB010000137.1:0-1487 GCA_963651655.1 bacterium
GAAAAGCAATTTGCCTTTTACACCGGAAAAACAGGCGCGCAAAGCTTCTTTGACAAGGGATTTTTGAGTTAGAATAGCATTTTCAGAAAGTATTTCTGTAAATAGGAGATGCACCCTTTTCATTTAATCTGAATCTTTATCTGATTCCCAACGGCAATTCCATAATCTGCGCCATCCTCAATGCCAGCTTCTTTCCAGGCATCACTTTCCTCTGTTCCATAAAGCTCATCATCTTCGTCATCCGCATTTTCTTTTGGATCTATGTTATCCTGTATCTCTATTTCAGTGGGCGCATCCGCTCCCCCAATAATTGCGGTTTCAACTGGATCATCCGTGGTTAACATGGTTCCATCATCAAAAATAATATCCTCATCTGCCGCCATGTAGCGCTCACGGACATAAAGCTGCAGTTCCAGGTAATCGCAGTCTATATCCGGGAGCAAAATTACCGGTCCATCGGAATCCAACTGGTACATTCCCCAGAAGCTGCTTTTGAAGCTCCACTGTGAGCTGTCATCCCCTGATTCATGGCTTAGTTCGTACTGCACCTGATTTCCTTTGCTGTCTGTTCCGTGAAGTATCATCTCATAATTATTGTACAGCTTTTCCTGAAGTTCTTCCGGAATTTCTGCTGTGATCGTACTTTGCAGTTTATTCATGGAAAAATCGGTTAATTTAATGGTTCCTTCATCTGTTTCAATGGAAATGTCTTCCAGTTTTTTGTGAACGGTCTGCTTCATAAGTTCCCCATGAGAAATAGAAAAATCAAACGCAAAATCAGCAAAATAATCTTCGCTAAGATTTTCATCTCTATAGGCACTGAGCACCAGATGTACTTCTGGATTCTCCCCTAAATCACCATCAATGGTAAAGCGGGATTCCAGAACCGCATCATAGACATTTTCATCCAGCCCTGTATTTAACAAATCCTCCTCTGAATACGGCAGATAGCTTCCGCTTCCGTACTCATTCAGCTTCTGCCCGTTTATGGTAGTTTTCTGATAATCGATGGCTATTTGTGTATTTGCAAAAGTCATCTCATTCTGTTCAGTATCTGCCGCTTCCTGATTGGAATCTGTTTTTTCTGCATGCACCTTTGCCAATAAAACTCCATCATCCAGAACTACTTCTTTTAAGGTTACGGTAATTCCTTTTTCCGTCTTAGAAGTATTTAATACTTCTGTGTAGGAAGCAATACTTTTCGGAAAACCAAGAGTCTCTTCTATGGACAATGTAAGATTTTTCATTGCAGCCTGCACCGTTGGATTGGAAAAAATCACAGCTCCCAATGCGACGATCACGCATGCTGCCGCCGCGCTGCTCCAAAATGATGGTTTCCAGGTCTCCTTTTTCCTCTTCCATTCCCCTTCAGCTTCACTGATATACTTCGAATCAATATTTCCAAATTCTTTCGAAAAATCAAATTTCTTCATAGGCGGCCTCCTTCTTTTTCCAGCACCTTTTGTAATTTCTTTCGATTTCTGTAC
>CAVJRB010000137.1:1497-2082 GCA_963651655.1 bacterium
TTTCTGTACAGATTCATTTTTACACTTCCGGCTGATATGTGATGCCTTTTGGAAATTGCAGCAATAGAATCCAGGAACCAGTATCTTCTTACAAAAATATCCCTGTCTTCGGCTTTCATTTTTCCAAGAAAATCATTGATGACTTTCAGCAGTTCCTTTTCTGCCAGCTGATCATCCATGGTATACGCAACATTTAACTGATCCATTTCGCCAAGAACATCTGCCATATGAATGTCCGGACGCTTACCGGCATGCTTTTTCCTCAGACGGTCAATACTAAGGTTTCTTGTAATCTGACCGCAAAACTGGGCTAAAGCTAAAGGACGTGCAGGGGGAATCCGCGACCAGACCGAAAACCATGTGTCGTTCAGGCACTCCTCGGCATCCTCCTTATTTGCAAGTAAATTCCAGGCAATCTTATAGCAGTAGGGATGATATTTCGCACTTACTGCTTCAATTGCTTTCTCATCTCTTGCCCAAAATAAATCTATAATCTCATTGTCTTTCATTTACAGATTATCCTCCAGGTTTCTAGAGCGTGCCCCCAAAAGGCTTTCTGCAAGATGTGCGTCACAATTTGTGGGC
>CAVJRB010000138.1:0-2260 GCA_963651655.1 bacterium
GTTACTGTTCAAGGGTATGCATAGGTCATTGTGAAAAGTGACGAAATTTATATTTTTATTTTAGTGGAAAACATTCCCCGGTCAGCAAAGTTATGTTAATAGCTTTGCTGACTCTTTCTTTTTTTAGCGTTATCCACATTTACTTATCATATAAGACTGCAAATACATAATCTTGGAGAGCTCTTATGATCATAAACTTTTAATCTTCTTAAATTTTATCCACAGTCATTTTGCTGGTTGGCCAGTTTCTTGCTATTCGCTTTTTACTGCTGTTTTTGTTATACTAAGAACACAGAAAGTGAGGTCACACTATGAAAAATAAAAATACCGATCAGCTGGCTCTCCGTGATGAACTTATCCTTGGACTGCAGCGTGAAAATGCAGCGCAGGCAAAAGTGATAAGGATCCAGAGTGAGATGATCCGCACAATGCAGCAGTACTGTGATGAGCTCCAAAAGGTACTGGAAGAATTCACAGATATCGATCCAGATTCGGAAGGATAAACATATGAACGCATCTTTTGAATACATTACCGCTCTTGAATACCGTCTAAAGGCACTGAAAAAGGAACTGGATGCATTTAGATCCGGTGACAGGTATCTCAAAATAAAGGAAGATTCCAGAAAAAGTATCCGTTCCCTGGAGCGGATGCTTAAAGAGCGTGACCAGGAGATCAGCAGATGCCATCAGGAGACGATCCGTGTCCGCAATTACTGGTTTGAAGTATTCGAAGATATGCAGAAAGAACATCTGCGGGAAATAAAAAAGCTGCAGGCAGAGAAAAAGGCACTTGAACAGCGTGCCCTGAAGGCAGAACGTAAATGTGATGAACTGTATGATAAGAAAAAAGAACTTCTTCATAAGCTATATGACGCCCTGACCCAGCTGGAAGATGAAAAAGGGAAGAACCAGAAACTGACTGCCCAGATCAACAGGGATCATGAAAACTCTTCTATTCCCTCTTCAAAAGCAGTGCAGCGTAAAAAGATCACAAACAGCAGAGAAAAAACAGGCAGGAGACCGGGCGGACAGCCAGGACATAAAGGCCACTGCCGCAGGAAACAGAAACCCACACAGCCAGTCATCTTTCTTCCACCACCGGAAGAAGTCCTGGAAGACAACACTTTTAAAAAGACTGCAAAAACCCTTGTGAAGCAGATGGTAAATATCCGGATGGTACTGGACGTAACGGAATACCATGCGGATGTTTATTACAACAGTCAGACAGGTGAACGTGTACATGCTGCATTTCCAGACGGGGTTATCGACGATGTGAATTATGGCGGAAGCATCCGGGCATTTCTGTTTCTTTTGAATAATGACTGCTGTACATCGATCGATAAAAGCAGACAGTTTCTGTCTGACCTGACAGGTGGAAAACTGAACATTTCCAAGGGGATGATAAGCAGACTAGGCAGGGAGTTTGCTTTGAAAACGGAAGCTGAACGCAGGACTGCCTATGCAGATATGCTGCTTTCTCCTGTCATGCATACAGACTGTACAAATGCCAGGGAAAATGGGAAAAACTGTCAGGTATATGTCTGTGCGACACCAGACGGAAAAGCCCTGTACTTTGCCCGTGAGAAAAAAGGGCACGAAGGGGTAAAAGGTACGGTCACAGAGGACTATCAGGGGATCCTTGTTCATGACCATGATATCACTTTTTATAATTATGGGGCAGATCATCAGGAATGCCTTGCCCATGTACTGCGGTATCTGAAAGCCAGCATGGAGAATGAACCCGCCCGTACCTGGAATAAAAAAATGCATGGACTGGTACAGGAAATGATCCATTTCCGAAATGGATGCCAGCTGTCACACGGACCGGATCCGGAAACGGTCTCCGGATTCGAAAAACGATACCGTGAGATATTGGAAGCTGCCCGGAAAGAATATGAAGACATTCCAGCAAATGATTATTATAAAGACGGGTACAATTTATTCCTGAGAATGGAGAAATACATGCACAACCATTTGTTGTTCCTGCATGATATCCGGGTACCTGCCACGAATAATGAAGCCGAAAGGCTTCTAAGGAATTATAAGCGGAAACAGGCGCAGGCCGTGACATTCAGAAGTTTCGAAAGTATCGATCATCTCTGCCAATGCATGAGCATGCTTGTTTTGATGCGCCTTGAAGATCCGGCAAATATATATGACAGAGTGTCCAGGATATTTGGATAAAGAAAACCGATGGCCTTGACTGTTACCAGTCTACACCATCGGTTTTTTCAAGTCCAGCTAACCCTTGAACAGTAAC
>CAVJRB010000139.1:0-5184 GCA_963651655.1 bacterium
ATCGAGTTCAGCTATCATCATGCAGACGGAACTCCTGAAACAGTAGATATCCTGACAAAAGACAAAAAATGGATCCGCAGACATATTAACGGCAAGCGAATTGCCATGGTATTCCAGGATCCTATGACCAGCCTTGATCCGACTATGACCATCGGAAAACAGATCATGGAAGGTATGCGCTGGCATTTCAAAACCCCGAAGAAGGAAGCATGGGACCGTGCAGTAGAGCTTCTGAGAGAGGTTGGAATCGAAGAGCCTGAGAAGCGTATGAAGAACTATCCCCATCAGCTTTCCGGCGGTATGAGACAGCGTGTGGTAATTGCCATTGCTCTGTCCTGCAACCCGGATCTTCTGATCTGCGACGAGCCGACTACCGCGCTTGACGTTACCATCCAGGCGAAGATCATTGAGCTGATCAAGAAGGTTCAGAAGGAACGTGGAATTTCTGTAATCTATATTACACATGACCTTGGAGTTGTTGCCAAGGTTGCAGATTTCATCAACGTTATGTACGCAGGAAAAATCGTGGAAAGAGGAACTACCAACGAGATCTTTTACGATCCGCGCCATCCATATACCTGGGGACTTCTTTCCTCCATGCCTGACCTGGATACAGATGATGAGAGACTGTACACCATTCCGGGATCCCCGCCAAACCTGCTTCATGAAAAGCCTGGTGATGCTTTTGCACCACGTAACCGCTACGCACTGGAGATCGATGACAAGTTAGAGCCGCCGATGTTCCAGATCACAAAGGATCATTTCGCAGCAACCTGGCTTCTTGATCCAAGAGCTCCCAAGGTGGAAATGCCAGTGGAGTTAAAGAACCGAATCGAAAGAATGAAGAAGGAGGCCGAGGAACATGGCTGTAAATTATAATGCTGAGCCGATCCTTACTGTGGATGGATTAAAACAGTACTTTAAGGTGAGCAGCAGCTTTACCGTACATGCAGTAGAAGACGTTTCCTTCAAAATTTATCCTGGGGAAACCTATGGACTGGTTGGAGAGTCCGGTTCCGGAAAGTCCACCATCGGAAGAAGTGTCATCCGCCTTTATGACCCCACCGCAGGAACCATTAAGTTCAACGGTATGGATATCAGCGGCAAGATGAACAAGGAAACCAATAAGGCATTAAGAACACAGATGCAGATGATTTTCCAGGACCCTATGGCATCTCTGAATCCCCGTAAAAAGGTTCGGGATATTCTGGGTGAGGGTCTTGATATCCATCATATGTACAAGAGCAAAGAGGAGAGAGAGGAGAAGATCAAAGCCATTCTGGCAAAGGTTGGTCTTGCTCCGGAGCATGCGGCAAGATATCCGCATCAGTTTTCCGGCGGACAGAGACAACGTGTCGGCATTGCCCGTGCGCTGATCATGAACCCGAAGCTGATTATTGCGGATGAGTGTATTTCTGCTCTGGATGTTTCCATTCAGGCGCAGGTGGTAAACCTGATGAAGGATATTCAGCAGGAGACAGGTACTGCGTATCTGTTTATTGCCCATGACCTTTCTATGGTAAAATATATTTCAGACCGTATCGGAGTTCTTCATCTGGGACATTTGCTTGAGACTGGCACTACGGAGGAGATTTTCGAGAATCCAATGCATCCGTATACCAGAAGCCTTCTTTCCGCAATTCCGTCCCCGAACCCGGCTGTGGAGAAGAACCGTGTTGCGGAGACTTATGATTATAAGACTTCAGGAATCAATTATGGGGAAGGTACTTATCACCATATTGGCGGAACACATTATGTGAAATGTACGGACGCGGAGTTTGAGAAATTTAAGAACATGCCGAGACTGGAGTATTGAGATTATCGCTAGCCGGACGCGCTTTCACAATGTATATTCACCGCAGGTCGTCGCAACACTCCAACGAGCTAACTGCCAACTACGACTAAACATCTCAGGAGAGCCTTCGATGTTAAGTCTTTGTAGGCAGTGGATCTCGTTTCCGTTAAAAGCGCTCCTGAAATGACCTGCTACATGAATATACATTGCAAAACCGCTGGTTATCGACAAGAGGAATAAAAAATCTCCTGCACATCTTATTATTAGAATGTGCGGGAGACTTTTTTAATATTTAAGATGTTATCTTATTTCCGGCTCTGATTGCTTTAAGATGTTATCTTACTTCCGGTTCTGGCTGCTCGGGCAGGGAGGGAGTGGGTTGACTGGAGGTCTGGGCCTGGAAGGTGATGGTTACTTTGAAAAGGTCGCCGTCCAGGTAGAGCTGGAATTTGCCGCCCTGGAGTTCCGTAAGGCTTTTGGCAATGCTAAGTCCAAGGCCGCTGCCTTCGGTGTTTCGGGCCACATCACCGCGGACGAAGCGCTCGGTCAATTCCTCAGCTGCGAAGTTAAGGGGCTGGGCGGAAATATTTTTCAGGGAAAAGATCACCTGGTTTCTGGCGTTTTGCACTTCGGCGTAAACTCTGGTGTTTTCCATTGCGTACTTGGTCACGTTGCCAAAAATGTTTTCCAGCACACGCCACATTCTCTGTCCGTCTGCGTAGATCACAGAGGGGTCGTCCGGGAAATGTACCATCATAGTGAGATGATGTTCCTCGAACCGCTCCTCGAATTCTCCGATCACCTGATGAAGCATTTCCACGAAATCAATATCCGTCATGTTTAAGGTCATGTTTCCGGTGCTTGCCTTGGAAGCCTCTACCACATCCTCGGTGAGCACCTTCAGGCGGGCTGCCTTCGCTTCCAGAATATCCAGGTATTCCAGCACCTTCGGGTCTGTGAAATTCTCACGCTTGAGAAGGTCAATGTAGCTGATAATGGAGGTCAGCGGAGTTTTCAGGTCATGGGAAACGTTGGTGATCAGCTCGGTTTTCATGCGCTCATTTTTCACGCTGTTTTCCACGGCTGCGTCAAGTCCGCTTCCTATATTATTGATGTATTCTGCAATGCGTTTGTCATCACCGGACAGTTTATCCAGAGGAATCTTGTACTGGAGATTTCCGCCGGAGATCTCCTTTAGTCCTTTCAAAATCTGTTCCCGGTGATAAGCCTTTGTTATTCCAAATCCCAGGATTAAGAAATCCACCAGGAAACTGAAGCCAAAGAACAAAAGTCCGCTGTCCAGAACTACTGCGCAGATGAAGTATTTCAGGAAAACAAAGAGCAGGAACGCGAAGGTTACCTTTAATCTGGCAGCCGTGTTTCTGGAATAGAAATCAGCCAGAGTGCGGATCTTGTGAATGCCTTTTTGGATGATTTTTACAATCAGGACAAGAAGCCGTCTCAGGATGCTGTTTTTCCACAGCTGCTTTGCCTTGATTCTTCTTACCAGGCTAAGGTAGCCGATCTGGAACCAGAATAAGGTGTAAAGACCGAAAATCATCAGTCTTAGCAGGAAGTATGCATCGATTAGAGAACTTTGCAGCCGTGCAATCTGGTAACTTGCAATCGGCAGATGGGACAGGGCAAAGACAATAACCGGAAGCCATGCAATCACTACAAATCCGGCTGCAAGCTCGGTGAGCCAGCGGTCGAAGAAGCAAAGATGCAGTTCCTCATCTGTACTTTTTCTGCCTGCAATTGCGGTAAGAAATACAAAGGAAGCCACAAAAAGCAGAAGGCACAAAATTCCAATCCAAAATACAGGTCTTGTATATTTGGAATAAGAATCAAAAAATGTTTTTCCAGAAGAAAAGACATCGGTGACAGGCAGCTCCTGGTTTACATAAGCTGCGAAAATATAGTTGCCATTTACTTCGGGAAGAACAGTGCGCAGAGTTTCTTTCCAGCTGTCTGCAGTAATGTCATTGCCGGGAAAGGTGTCACGGATGTTAAGTCCCCTCAGGTTGCTGACAAATCCGTCTGGCTTGGCCTGAAGCAGTATATAGGAAATGCCTTCCCTGGAATCCAGGAGTGTATGCAGGTTCTGATAGTAGTCGATGGCGGAACTGGCACTTTTTGATTTCTTGTAATCCACTTCTTTTACCAGGTCGCTGTCATTGGAAAGTATTCTGCCGGTGTCCTCGTCGATATAGAGATAACTCATGTTGGACTGCCCCTGTGCATAAGCGTCCAGTTCCTGCTTCATATCATTGTAAACACCAAGCTGGGAAAGAATGGTATAAAGATCCTCAAATGCTTCGTCAATACCGTTGTTCCATTTGGCATTGGAATTCAGTACATCCAAAAGGCTGTCAGCACCTTGCGGGGCAAAGTATTCCGTAAGATGGTAGTAGCCCTGATAGGAATAAATCTGATCGTAGAGGGTGGTGCCGTCTTTTGATTTCACCTGGATATTGGAGAAAAAGTCCGGATCCAGATCTCCGGAGCGGATGGCAGTTATGATACTCTCGATAATGGATTTCTTGTAGTCACTGGTATCATCTTCTGCAGATTCATCAGGTTCCTGGTAAGTAAACCATGTTTGATTCCCGGAATCATCAATATCCGCGTAGACAGAAAGTACAAATTCCCCTGCATTGATTTTTGTCAGGAAAGCGTCTGCGTAATAATATTCCATAGGAAGTGAAACCGAATCCTCAGAAACGGAAGCCTTGTGGCAGATTACAATTGGAACTGCACTTTCAGAATCATAATTCGGAATCTGTGCCCATTCCTTTAAATCAGAAAGAGAGTAGGCAAGTCCGGATGTGTTGGTAAAGGAAAGCGTTTCATCTGCAGCCACCTCTTTTAAATCTACAATGCGAGTGTCAGCTGAAGTTCCAGCAGTGTCTGTGGAAGGATCGCTTTGGGTGAATGAGGACGCTTCTTGCTCACCGGCATCTTCATCAAAGTCACCATAGGTAAATGTCCCTGAAATTGCATGTGCCACATCTACGGACGCGTTATAAAACTTATTCGCAAACGCCTGGGAATCCACATACCACTTCCCCGAGTCCGAAACCCGAAGCCCCTGCATTTCCAGTGACAGAAACATCACCCCGCAGAAAATAATCGCCCCCAGCAGCAAATACTGCAAAACCAGCAGATTCCCCTTCATGGACACACTGCGGTACCATTTTTTCTTCTTCATATTCTATGAACCCCTTTCTTCATAGCGTCTCCGCTATATTATATATTAAGTAGTTTTAGTCAATTCACAGCGTTTGGGCAGTTGGTATTCCTAAGCAGGTCATTCCAGGTGCGCATTTAGCGCAGGTGAAATCCACTGCTTACGAAGACTTAATCGTGAAGGCTTTCCTGAACGATTT
>CAVJRB010000140.1:0-5491 GCA_963651655.1 bacterium
ACCCGCACCTGTCCCCAGGGAATTCCCAGTGCCTGACCAACTACGCGGCGGACAATATGAGGAATCTGGGTGGAGGATACCACTACGATCCTGCCCTTTTCCATATATGCGTAGGAAATATTATTCTCAATGTGACAGTGCTGGACAATAGGTGTTTTGTAGCTTCTTTTCAGTTTCACGGCTGCAGTTTCCATGGCCCGGTCTACATCCCCGATGGAAAAATTAGACCGCACCAGAATGTTGTCCTTTTTGTCCAGATGGATGGGATGCTCGCTGCCCCGCATGGACATCCTGGGACTTGTCACAACCGGATACTCTTCGTATTCTACCTTGATCAATTTCAGGGCACGGGACGCGATTACCTCATCCTCTGCCACAACTGCTGCAATATCATCTCCGTAGTAGCGGACTCTTCCTGTGAGGATATTGCGGTCTGCCACATCCTGATGGGCCAGCTCCACAGACCAGGGATGTCCCGGTGTGGGATAGCAATGATTCGGCACGTCCTTAAAAGTCACCACTTTTACTACGCCGTCCAAAGCTTCGGCTTCGCTGGTGTCAATGGATTTCACCACGCCGTTGCCGATTTTCGCATGATAGATTTTTGCTACCAGACACTTGTTCAGGATCAGGTCGTCTGTAAATTTCGCCCGCCCGGTCACTTTCTCATAAGCGTCTACTCTTGGAACACTCTTTCCAATCATATGCTTCACCTTCTTCATTTTTACTTGATTCGTTTAAAAGAGCCGACGCCGTTCAAAAAACAAATTCACGGTTCTTCTTTGAACTGGCTGTCGGCTTTGATTTCACTGCTTTCGTTCTCAAAAATATTGTCTTAACTTTTTCTTTTGCATGAAGTAATTGTATCACATTTCCAGGGGGATTTGCAATATTTTTATGCATAATACAAGATTTTTGTGGATTTATTTTTGAAACTTTTAGATATTATTCTGTTAATGTCTGATTAATTCTTTTTTGTAAAAATACCCCTCAGATCATAAATCGCGTGTCTTGGACATTTCACTGCGCACATGCCGCAGCTTAAGCACAGAGACTCGTCGATCACTGCGCAGTTATCTGTAACCTGAATGGCTCCTGCTGTACAGGTTTTCTCGCAGATGCCGCAGCCGATGCAGCTGACCTCACACTGCTTCTTTGCCTCTGCCCCCTTGTTTTTGTTGGAGCATTTCACCACGATCCAGTTGGCGCATTCGTGAATGCGGATCACCTTCTGGGGACATACCTTTGCGCAGGCTCCGCAGGCAATGCATTTCTCTTCATCCACTTCTGCCACGCCATATTCGTTCAGGGAGATTGCGCCAAACTTACACTTGCTGACACAGGCTCCGCAGCCAATACAGCCATCCTTACATCCGAATTCCCCTGCTGGGGCTCTGCATCCCCCATTGCATGCCACAACCGCGGATCTGTATGGAAATTTCTTCTTTACAGCCATATCATCCCTTCCTTTCATATGGCGTCCCGCTAAGGGGAAGGCTGTAGCGCCTTACGCCATCTCTTCGGAAATATGCATCTGCAATGGCAGGTGCAGTTGGAATTGATGTGATCTCCCCAATGCCAATGGCGCCGCAGGCAACCGTAAGCCCCGGCTTGTCAATGACAATGGCATCGATCTTTGGAATTTCGTGAGAACGGAACAGGCCAAGAGAACCATACTTCTCAATTGGCTGGCAGTTCTCATCGATGGGATATTTTTCTCTTAAGGCATATCCCATGGACATGACGACACCGCCCTCGATCTGACCCTCACAGGACAAAGGATTTACCGCTTTTCCCACATCATGGGCTGCCACGATCTCCTCAATCTTTCCTGTTTTGGAATCCAGAATGCATGCCTGGGTGGCATAGCCGTAGGCAACATGGGATACCGGATTGGGAACATTGGCGCCAAGGGGATCGGTTTTCGCAAGATACTCTGCGTAGTAAACCTTGCCGATCATATCCTCCACGGTTTTTCCGGCACGTTTATCCTCCATCAGCTTTTCGCAGGCTCTTCTGCACGCCTCGCCGGTGATCAAAGTCTGTCTGGAACCGGATGTGGTTCCGGAATCCGGGGAAATCCAGGTGTTGCTCCGCTCGTAAACAATGTCTTCTCTTTTCACATCTGTGTTGGTGACGATCATCTGGGTCAGCACAGTACCAAGTCCCTGACCGATGCAGGAGGCTCCGGAATAAATATGAAGCTTCCGGTCTTCCTCGTAAATCAGCTTCACCCGCCCGGTATCCGGGATTCCAACACCTACTCCGGCATTTTTCATGGCACATCCAATGCCCACTGCTTTGCCGTCCGCTAATGCTGCGTCATATTTCTCTTTCACTGCCTCCAGGGTTTCCACAAGGCCTGTGGAATCATCCACGATCTGTCCGTTTGGAAGGGTTTCCCCTGGACGGATGGCATTGCGGTAACGGATCTCCCATGGAGTGATTCCCACCTTATCTGCCATCATATTTAACAGGGTCTCTGTGGCAAAACAGGTCTGTGTAACTCCGAATCCGCGGAAAGCACCTGCAGGCGGATTGTTGGTATAGTAGGCAGTTCCCTCAATCTCAAAATTCTCATAATGATAAGGACCTGCCGCATGGGTGCAGGCGCGCTCCAGAACCGGGCCTCCAAGAGATGCGAAAGCGCCTGTATCGGAAGCTACCTTCGCCTTTACCCCCATAATATTGCCGTTCTCATCACAGCCCATGGTCACGTCCATGTAAAATGGATGGCGCTTTGGATGGACCAGCAGGGACTCTGCCCTGGAAAGCTTCATCTTCACCGGCTTCTTTGTCACATAGGTAAGAAGCGCCCCAAGATGCTGCACCGTCATGTCTTCCTTGCCCCCAAAACCTCCGCCTACCAGGGCGTTCTGTACTTTCACCTTATCCGTTCCGAGGACCAGGCTGCATTCGTGAAGGGTCTGATGTGCAGACTGGTCTGTGGAATATATGAAAATATCTCCATCTTCATCATAGAAGGAAACCGCGCATTCCGGTTCCAGGAAAGCGTGCTCGGTCCAGGGCGTTTCAAAATGCTCAGAAATCACATATTTGGAGCCTGCAATGGCTTCTGTGGCATTTCCGCGGCTGATGTGCTTGTATGCACAGATGTTGTTTTCTTCTTCGTCAAATACCTTGGGTGCGTCTGGCGCAGCGGCTTCTTCGATGGTGTGAACGTGAGGAAGCACCTCATATTCCACCTTGATCAGCTTCTTCGCTTTCTCTGCTGTCTCTTTGTCCTTCGCTGCCACAAGTGCAATGGCATCTCCCAGGTAATGGGTCAGGCCTCCAACCGGGATCAGGGTGTACTGGTCGTGCTTCAGATGGCCGATCTTATTTTCCCCGGGAATGTCCTCTGCTGTGACAACCGCTTCTACTCCCGGCAGTGCCAGAGCCTTGGTCTTGTCAATGGAAAGGACACGTGCCCGGGGATATTTGCTCCGAAGGGCGGCTCCGTAGAGCATACCGTCCAGGTAAAAATCATCGGGATATTTGCCTGTGCCAAGAACCTTTTCCCCCACATCGATCCTGGCTACACGGGAGCCGATCTCCCAGTTTTTGTTTTCCTCCGGGATCACGCCCTCCCGCAGGACTTTCGCCGCGATCCGCACTGCATCTATTATTTTTACATACCCTGTACAACGGCAGTAATTGTTGCGCAGGGCATATTTGATTTCTTCATCAGTTGGTTCCTTATTTACATCCAGAAGGGCCTTGGTGCACATGACCATGCCCGGGATACAGAAACCGCATTGCACTGCCCCGGCTTTTCCGTAGGCATAGGTATATACTTTTTCTTCCCAGTCTGTCAGGCCTTCTACGGTGATCACGGTTTTTCCATCCAGTGAATCCGTATCCGGCACACATGCCTTACAGGTCCTGCCGTCAATGATCACGGTACAGGCTCCGCAGGCGCCTTCACTGCAGCCGTCCTTTACGGAAGTCAGATGCAGTTCATCACGAAGGAACCGAAGCAGCTTCTGGTTTCTGCCAGGCTCTACGGTCTGTCCATTCACTGTAAATACTGCCATATCGGACTCTCCTTTCTTACAGGTTCTCCCAGAAAGGCGGTACTCCTGCCCGCCGCTTCCCGGAAACTTTTACATTATATAGACACTGTCCACAGCCCTTATAAAGCTGTGGACAGCATTTGCATGATCAGGAAATCCGCTGATTTACTGTATAAATCGCGGCTTCCTCATTCCATCTTAGATTAAATATCCATAATCATTGATCACTGCACAGATCAGCTTCTTCAGACCGTCATACAGCTGATCTGCCGGGTCATCTGCCTTGCAGTCTTTGATCTGGCCTACGAATCTTACCTTGCAGGTCTTATTCTCTTTGTCAAGGACAACAAATCCATCGTTGGTGCTGTCTGCCATGTCTTTCTCATTTGCAAACAGGGTGAATTTGTCTTTGTACGGTGCGCTTGCATACGGGCAGAAGCTCTTGCAGTTGCCGCACTCATTGCACATGTAATCCACATGGATCACCTGGTTCATGGCCATGCCGGGAACCTTGATGGAAATGTTTGCACGGTTCGGACATACATCCACACAGTTCTCACAGACTTTATTGCAGGTAAGACATCTCTCTTCCTCAGTCTTTGCCTCCTTGCTGTGCTTCAGGATTCCCTTCTTTGCAAAGCAGTCTGCTTCCTCGCCTGTTACAGCGGCATCCTTTGTGATTTCTTTGCCAAGGATGTCTTTTACCGCAAGCTGTGCGTCGCGGATTCCCTCTACGATAGTGGCTGCGCCCTTCGCGCCGTCTCCAGCCACATAAACGCCGCTTACGCTAGTTTCAAGAGTCTTGTCGTTGACTTTTGCTCTGCCTCTTTCGTCCACTGCAATCTGGTTTGCAGTGTAGAAATCAGTATCGATCTTCTCACCAACTGCCACGATCACCGTATCTGCCGGAACCTCCACTACATCTGCAGTTTCTGTAACGCTGGCGCGTCCGGATGCGTCCATCTGTCCAAGCTCCATCTTCTTGCAGATCAGTCTGCCGTCCTCAAGGCTTACCGGGGAAAGAAGCTCTTTGAACTCAATGCCCTCTTCCAGCACTTCCAGAAGCTCATCCTCTGCTGCCGGCATGTAGCGTTTGGTTCTTCTGTAAACCAGGTAAACATGCTCCACGCCTTTGGTGCGCTTCGCTGCTCTTGCAGTATCCATAGCTGTGTTTCCGCCGCCGATAACCACTACATTTCTTCCAATGTCAAGGTTTCCGTCATTTGCCTTGAAATCGCGGAGGAATTTCAGTGCGTTTACTGTCTCGCCCTTCTCCAGCTTCAGAGTACCTGGCTTGCCGGCTCCAATTGCAAGGATCACGGCGTCATAGCCCTGTGCCTTCAGATCTGCCACAGATGTGATCTCGGTGTTAGTGCGGATCTCGACGCCCATTTTTTCAATGAAGGAAATATCTCTGTCAATGGCATCGTTTCCAATACGGAATCCCGGAATCACGTAGCGGATCACGCCGCCGG
>CAVJRB010000141.1:0-4949 GCA_963651655.1 bacterium
GTCCTGTAAATAAACGTGGGGGTGATGAACCTCCACGTTTTGTTCTGTCTGAATGTAAAGAGTATCGCTCATGGAAAAGTACCTCCAGTTGTATTATTCTTTCATCTTAGGCTTAAATACCCAGCTGGCCAGATAGGAAAAAATAAGTGCGGCGGAAATTCCGGCTGCGCAGGCAGTGAAGCCTCCGGTGAAAAGTCCGATAAAGCCATCCTGGTCGATGGCTTTTTTCAGTCCCTTCCAAAGGGTATTGCCGAATCCAAGAAGAGGCACCGAAGCTCCGGCGCCGGCAAAGTCAATCAGCGGCTGGTAAATGCCCACAGCTCCTAAGATGGCACCGGTACACACCAGCAGTACCATAACCCGGCCGGGCATCAGCTTTGTTTTATCCAGCAGAATCTGGACCAGGGCGCAGATCAGCCCGCCTACCCAGAATGCATTGAAATAATCCATAGTGTAACCTCCGTTTCTAAGAATTAAACAGGACAATGTTCCAGCACCACTGCATGGGCAATTCCCGGAATAGAGTCTCCTTCATTAAAGCTTGTTTTGGAGAGCAGTGCCCCGGTGGGAACAAATAACACCCGTTTCCAGGTCCCTTTGGCAAGTTCAGGCAAAATGTGGGCAGCAAGTACCGATGCACTGCAGCCGCAGCCGCTTCCCCCTGAGTGCGTGTCCTGGGTTTCTCTGTCAAAAATCAGAAGCCCGCAGTCCTGGTGAACGGATTGGATGTCGTACCCTTTTTCCATCAGAAGATCAAACAGAATTCTCTGCCCCACAGCCCCCAGGTCGCCTGTGAAAATCGCATCGTAATCCTCCGGTGTTCTGTCAAAATCACATAGATTCCGGTAAATGGTATCACAGGCAGCAGGCGCCATGCAGCCGCCCATGTTCAGGGAATCCTTAAGACCGTAGTCGATTAGCTTTCCAGTGGTAAGACCGGTGATCTGCACGCAGCCCTTGTCCGAGAGAAGAGGTTTTGTTTTCCGGGGGATTTCTTCCTGGGGCAGTGCGCTAGAGAGCACACAGGCACCGCTTCCGGTTACCGTCCAGGTAGCAGAAAGGGGCCGCTGGTTTCCATAAGCCAGAGGAAAGCGGAATTCTTTTTCCGCGCTGGCAAAATGGCTGGAGGTGGCGCATAAAATGTGCTCTCCATATCCGGCGGCAATGGACATGGCTCCCAGGGAAAGGGATTCCCCCATGGTAGAGCAGGCGCCAAAAAGTCCGTAAAAAGGAATTCCCATACCTGCAATGCCAAAGGAAGATGCAGTGGTCTGGGCAAGAAGGTCTCCTGCTAAGGTCATGCGGATATCACCTGGCGCAAGACCTGCTTTTCCAAGAGCCAGTGAGGCGGCTTCTTTTTGCATGGTGCTTTCCGCTGCTTCCCAGGTATCGCATCCAAACATAGGATCTTCGCAGACCAGATCAAATTTATCTCCAAGGGGACCTTCCCCTTCTTTTTTTCCAACGACGGATGCACAGCTGGCAATATAAACCGGAGCCTGAAAGGCGATGCTGGCGGATCCGGCAAGTCTGGCCGAGGATTGTGTGTTCATGAGATCACCTCCATGATTTTCAGAATATAATAGATCACTCCGGCGGCCCAGGAACTCATGATTCCGTAGAGGATAACCGGACCTGCAATGGTGAAAATCTTGCAGCCGATTCCGAAAACCTGTCCCTCCGCTTTGTATTCAATGGCAGGGGCTGCTACGGAGTTGGCAAATCCGGTGATGGGAACCAGACTTCCGGCGCCGCCGAATTTGCCGATTTTGGGATAAAGATTAAATCCGGTGAGAATGACGCTGATGAAAACCAGGGTAACAGAACACCAGGTTCCTGCCATCTCCTGATCCAGCCCCTGTGACTTTGCGAAATTTGTTATGATCTGTCCCAGAACGCAGATCAGACCGCCTGTGAGAAAGGCTTTTGCCATGTTAAGCGGCAGGCTGTGAGTCGGTGTGACCTCTTTTACATAATCGGCATATTTTTTCTGCTGTTCTTGATTCATTGCTGCCTCCTGTGTATACGGAAATGTAAAGTTGCTGCGGATAAGATTGTTATGGAATTTACAGTTAGTATGCGAAAAAAGATGTAAAATATACTTTCTTTTTCAACGAAATTATAATATGATGTTAGTATTGTTATGGACAAAAGAAAAGAGGTGCCTTATGGGAAAATATTATATAGGAAAAGGGGCGCAGCTTCTGACAGAGGAATCCGAGGAGAAGATCCGGATCCGCCAGCTGGAGCTGCTTTCCCCTGAATTTGGACATATGCCATGTATAAATGGGGAATTTTTTACTTTTATTCTGGCAGAAGAGGGACAAATGCAGTGCCAGATAAACCAGGAGAGAACAGACTTACAGGCAGGGGAAGCGTTGTTTATCAATGCGAATCAGTCTTACCGCCTGATCTCCAGCCGGAATGAAAGGTGTCGGTTTTATGTAATTGAAGTTTTAGCCGGCTATCTGGCAGCAGGAGATGAGAGCCTTCAGGAGAAATACCTTGCACCTGTGGCAGGAGCAGAAGCTTTCGCGTATTGCAGATTCGTGCCATCAGAAGAGGAAGACACAGATGAGGATATCCTTTTACAGGCGCTTTTGGCAGCAGCGCAGACTGCAGCCGGAAGAGACCTGGCCTATGAGCTGGACATGAAGAGCTGGATGTTCACTGCGTGGGGAAGCCTTTACAAAAAATTTATTCAGCTTGCCCCATCCTGCAAAAATGCGGTGATCCGTGAGCGTACAAAGTTAAACCGCATGACCGGATATCTGGCTTCTAACTGCAATGAGAAGCTGACCCTTGCGGGAATGGCGGAGGCATGCCAGGTAAGCACCGGAGATTTCTGCCGGTTCTTTAAGAAGCATATGGGCATGACCCCATTTGAATATCTCCAGAAATGCAGGATCTGGAACAGTATGGATGCAGTGATCGAGAAGGCGGCTTCTATGGGCGAAATCGCATCTGCCAATGGCTTTGCAGGAGCAAGCTATTTTTCCGAGACATTCCGCAAGGAGATGGGATGTTCCCCTGCGGATTATCGGAAGTGGTACAAGGGAATTAACGAGGAATGCCCGGTAGCGGCAGCAAATCCGGATCCGGGAGAAGAAAAAGCGCCGAAGAAGTCCGGCGCAGCTGCAAAGGGCAAGAATGTTCCCTCCTATTTATTATAGGAAAGTTTACGGAAACCATCTTTGATAAAAGTAATACAAAGAGCCCAGTGTTTTCCCCAGGGCTACGGCGATGACCACCAGGCGGATCCCGTTTGTCAGCTTGATCCTTCGGGAAAAGATGGGGAAGACATCTGCCATTTCGGCCAGCGCCATGATCCATCCCCCCAGGAAAATGCCGGAGAAAAGTCCGCAAAGGCCAAGAAACACCATGCCTCCTGGAATGGGCCAGCCATATAGAAAGAAAAGATTGCCGAAAACGATTCCGAGCAGCGTAATATCTTCATATAATAATATATGTTTTCCTGTGTGGGTAACGCCGGCGTATCTTGGCACAATGGAAAGACCGATGAGAAGCCCCACTACACCGCCTGCGATAATGACTCCTGCACAGAAGCCGATGACTGCCAGAAAAATCTGCTGAAACATGATGGATATCTCCTTTCTGTGGAACATTTATTAGTATAGAAAGAATGTTGAAAAATATACGTTTTTCCTGTACATTTGGGCAGTTAAATAGTATAATAGAACGATGCGGCAATGGGAAGGATCACGTTGCTGCACAGATGGAATAATTTATTCTTAACCTTATGAAATCAGTTAGAAAGATAGAGGATGTAAATCTGTGAATGAAAAAATAAAACAGCGTTTTCAGACGGTTCTGGAAAAGGAGCAGGTTCTGGAAGCGGAGTCTATGAGCAGACATACCACATTTCGCATTGGCGGCCCGGCAGATCTGTTCGTGGTACCGAAGTCAGTGGATGAGATCGCAGAAGTCCTGAAAATCTGCAGGGAAGAGAAGGCTCCTTATTTTATACTTGGAAACGGGAGCAATCTTCTGGTAAGTGATAAGGGATACCGTGGCGTAGTGGTACAGCTGTATCGCGGTTTTGGGCAGATTACGGTTTCCGGGGAGGAAATCCATGCCCAGGCGGGTGCTCTTTTATCCGGAATTGCGGCAGCAGCAAGGGATGCATCTCTTACCGGTTTTGAGTTTGCCGGCGGAATTCCAGGAACCTTAGGCGGTGCTGTTGTGATGAATGCAGGTGCTTACGGCGGAGAGATGAAGGATGTATTAAAGGAAGTTACGGTTCTTACGCAGGAAGGAGAAATCCTTACCCTGCAGGCAGACCAGCTTCACATGGGTTACAGAACCAGCGTGGTGAAGGAAGCCGGATATATTGTTCTGGAAGCTGTGATTTCCCTTGAAAAAGGAGATCCAGAAGCAATCAAAAGCCGGATGCAGGAGCTTGCAGGCATGAGAAGCAGCAAGCAGCCACTTTCCTATCCAAGTGCAGGCAGCACCTTCAAAAGACCGGAAGGATATTTTGCAGGCAAGCTGATCATGGACAGCGGACTTCGGGGCTACCAGGTAGGCGGCGCTCAGGTCTCTGAAAAACACTGCGGCTTTGTGATCAATGCAGGAAATGCAACAGCTGCGGATGTCCGGCAGCTGATGGCGGATGTCCAGTGCATTGTGAAAGAGAAGTTCGGCGTGACGCTGGAGCCGGAAGTGAAGTTTCTTGGAGAATTCTGACAGGCAGGTAAATTGCAGGTTCAGAGAAGGTACGTTTCAGGACGAAAGAGAAATTCGTCCCATCAGGAGATAAGATATGCGATTTGTAATAGTTACAGGCGTTTCCGGTGCCGGTAAGTCTACCGTGCTGAAAATGCTGGAGGATGCCCATTATTTCTGCGTGGATAATCTTCCCATTCCATTGGTGGAGAAATTTGCTTCACTGATGCTGGAGGTACATGAGGAAGGCGTGCAGAACGCGG
>CAVJRB010000142.1:0-2604 GCA_963651655.1 bacterium
GATCCAGGCTGGCCTTGAGGTCCACACAGACATCATGGACGTTGAGGAAGCAAAGAAATCCGGCGCTATGGCACTGTTTGGCGAGAAGTATTCCCAGAAGGTACGTGTGGTATCCATGGGTGATTTCTCCAAGGAGCTTTGCGGCGGTACCCACGTTGCAAGCACAAGCTCTATTATGCTGTTCAAGATCGTATCTGAGTCCGGTATCGCTGCAGGCGTGCGCCGTATTGAGGCACTGACCGGCAACGGTGTTCTGGAATACTATAAGAAACAGGAAGCACTTCTTCACGAGGCTGCTAAGGCTCTGAAGACTACTCCTTCCGAGATGGTTGAGAAGATCGCACACCTTCAGGGTGAGGTGAAAGCTCTTGCAAGCGAGAACGAATCTCTGAAGAGCAAGCTGGCGCAGGGATCTCTTGGGGATGTTATGAACCAGGTTGTAGAAGTAAAAGGCGTGAAGCTTCTTGCTGCCAAGGTAGAGGGCGTTGACATGAACGGACTTCGTGATCTTGGCGACCAGCTTAAAGAGAAGCTTGGCGAGGGCGTTGTAGTTCTTGCAGCAGTGAACGAGGGCAAGGTAAGCCTTCTGGCAATGGCTACGAATTCCGCACAGAAAGCAGGAGCACATGCAGGCAACCTGATCAAGGCAGTGGCAGCTATTGTTGGCGGTGGCGGCGGCGGCCGTCCGAACATGGCTCAGGCTGGCGGAAAGAATCCGGAAAAAGCAGATGAAGCCATTGCAGCAGCAGCCGGAATCCTGGAAGGACAGCTTCACTAGAAGATCTGTTCATAACTGTACCCTGGCCTGCGGGAAATTCGTCAAAATTTTTTGTAAAATTAAACCAAAAGTTGTTGACGAACCCCGACTGTATGATATATAATAATGTTCGTGCAAGAAAAATACCCAGACAGTTGTATTTTAGCACAATCTACAACTGGAGGGAGGTTAGGTGTGAGTCTATGTCAAACGTTATCGTAAAAGAAAACGAGACTTTAGATAGCGCTCTTCGCAGATTCAAGAGAAGCTGCGCAAAAGCAGGTATCCAGCAGGAAATCCGCAAAAGAGAGCATTACGAGAAACCAAGCGTTCGTCGTAAGAAAAAATCTGAAGCCGCAAGAAAACGTAAATATAATTAATTGTGCGCAAAAATCCCTGGCTGCATTCAGTCAGGGATTTTTAAATGAGGGAAAGAAAGACTTATGATGATTCTGAAGAAAATTGCCAAGCTTCTGTTTAACCGGATTTTTTATGTGGTATTTGCGATGGCAGTACAGCTTGGCTGGCTGCTGACCATCTTTTTCCGCCTTGCAGGCTATTCCAGATATATGTCTATCGCGCTGGATGTGATCAGTATTCTTGTGGTTCTGGTGATTGTAAACCGAAAGATCAATCCCTCGTATAAACTGGCCTGGACTATGCTGATTTTGTGCCTGCCTGTTTTTGGTCTTGTTCTGTATCTGGTATTTGGGCGTTCCAGAATTGCTGCTTATATGCAGGAGCGATTTAATGATATGCTGGCGAAATCCAGCAATCTTCTGAAAACCGACCCTGAAGTTCATGAACAGTTAAGGGCTGAGGACGTTTCCGCCTGCAATCAGTCCGATTATATATACCGCAATTCCGGCTATCCGGTCCATGGAAACACCACGGCAGAGTATTTTCAGGTGGGAGATGACATGTTTCCTGTCCTTGTGAAAGAGCTGGAGCAGGCACAGCATTACATTTTTATTGAGTATTTTATTATCCATGATGGCGTCATGTGGAGGACCATTCTGGATATCCTGGAGAAGAAAGTTAAGGAAGGGGTGGACGTCCGTCTGATTTACGATGACATGGGCTGTCTTACCACACTTCCTCATAAATATTATGAAACCATGCGGGCCAAGGGAATCAAATGCCAGGTGTTCAATCCTTTCCGTCCTATCCTGAACATTATCCAGAATAACCGCGACCACAGGAAATTCTGCATTATCGACGGTTATGTGGGATTTACAGGAGGAGTGAACCTGGCAGATGAGTACATTAATCAGAAGGAGCGCTTCGGCCACTGGAAGGATACTGCGGTAATGCTAAAGGGCGAGGCAGTCTGGAACATGACAGCCATGTTCCTTCATATGTGGAACGTAGTCACCAATAACCGCCAGGACACTAGCCTGGAGGAATATATGCCCCATGTATGGCATCCTGAGGCTTTTGAAGGGGATGGATTTATCCAGCCATTCTGCGATTCTCCGCTGGATAATGAGACGGTTGGTGAGAATGTATACCTGAACATTATTAACCGCGCGAAGGATTATGTGTATATCTGCACCCCTTATCTGGTGATCGACAATGAGATGATGACTGCCCTTTGTCTTGCGGCGAAGAGCGGTGTGGATGTGCGTCTGATGACGCCGGGGATTCCGGATAAGAAGCTGGTATTTCTTCTTACCCAGTCCTACTATGAGCAGCTGCTTGAGGCTGGGGTGAAGATTTATGAATATCAGCCGGGATTTCTTCACGCCAAGTCTTTTGTCTGTGATGATGAGATCGGCGTGGTGGGAACCATCAATCTGGATTACCGAAGCCTTTATCTTCACTTTGAGGATGGAGTGTGGATCTAC
>CAVJRB010000143.1:0-2405 GCA_963651655.1 bacterium
TCCCGGGAAACATTACAGTCGGAGCGAAGCTGTTCCAGGGGCACATACTTTTTGTAGTACGCCAGTATCATGGCCAAAGATGCAGCTCCACATTCCAGTGCTTCCATCTGAAGGATAACAGGCACTTTTTTTACTGAATTTTTCATAGTCTGCCTCCTCTACTCCAACAGCATCTGGATTGGCAGATATTCTCTCGTTACTGCAAAAACCGAACACTGTGTTCCAAGCTCCACTGTCAGGTTTTCTCCCTTTTGGTTTGACCATTTGTAAGAATTGGAAGATCCTTCATCCAGGTCAAGACGGATCCTCACCTCTACGAAGGAGCCATCCGGAAGTATATTTTCCACATAGGACATGGTACCCATCCTATTTATAATGCTTTTCTCCGTTGCCGGGGTGTCAGATATTGCGGTAATGACACCTGTCATATAGCCATACTCTTCCCTGGGTGCATAAGAAGGTGAAATCTGTGCGGTCATTCCAAGGCTCAGGCTTTTTGCGGTCTGAAGGGGAACATAGGCGATAACCTCCTGATATCCTGCATCTGTCATGATCATCACAATGGAATCCCCGGCACTTAAGGCTTCTCCTACCGAACTTACGCTCTGTACATACCCAGAGGTGTTGCTTTTGATGATCGTGGTAGAAACATACTGATCCACCAGGTTGTCCAGCTTTTCCTGAAGTGCTGTATATTCCTCGCTGCCCTCTTCCAGGCTTTTTAGTTCATCGCGGAGGTTTTCTATTTTTTCCAGCTCCCCGTCATTGGTCACTACCCCGATAATGCTGCCAATGTTCACGTAGTCGCCTTCTTCCACCAGAATATCCTTTACCACGCAGTCCCTGTCAGCAGTGTTGTTCACGATATTGGTGTTGGAATATACCACGCCTGTCATGTTGATCCCATCTGAAATTTTGTAAGTAAAGCTCCAGATGATAAATGTGATCAGTGCCGCTATCATGGCAGTAAAAACCACCCACACAGACGGTCCCATGATCTTTACCTGTTTGTCCAACTGCTCCGGTGTTGCCATGGTGTCAAGAGCAGTATCTCGAAATAAACCAGCCATACCTATCCCTCCTATTTCTGACTGCGAAAGGCTCCATCTGAAAAGATCAGGATATCGTTGCCTGATGTTATCAGTTCACCGTTTGCGTTGTAGGATACCGTTCCCTTCAGCCCATTATATCCATTTTCCGATTTCAGGATGTCCATAAGCTCTGACGGCTTCGATATTCCTGAATCTAGTGCCTGGCAAAGCATGCCCACAATGTCATAGGACTGGATCGCAGCTTCCTGCATTTCTTTTCCATAAGCTTCCTGGAACCTTTTTTCTACTTCTGTTTCTTCGCTGTTCTTTCCTACGGTGTAAAGGGGCACGATTGCAACACCTTCCATATATTCCCCATTTTTCTGGATATTCTCGTCGGTATCCATAACGTAATCGGAGATCACAGGAATGTCTGAACCCTTTTCCCGAAGCATCTTGACCAAATCACTGTTCAGGCTGTAATAATTGCTGACACAGATCACATCAACGCCAAGTGCCTGCCAACGGAGATAGGCGATATCAAATTCTTCCTGGGTAAAGGGACCCACTACAGTGTCACACAGGCTTAATGCAGTATCTGCTATCTTTTCCTGGAAGCCTTTCAGCTCATCCTCCTCGTATTCTGTATCGGAGTGGCAGAACGCAGCCCTTTTGTAGCCCTTTTCTATTGCATATTCGCCCATGATCTTGCCTGCATTTGCAGAACTGATAAAATCTGCCAGCATATACTGATACTTCTTTTCAATCGTATGGTCGTAGCATCCATTTGTTATGATAAAAGGCTTCTGGGCTTCCTCATAGATGTCTGCGATCGTATCAATATAATCCAGCTCGTCTTTTACAATAACTGCCGAGATTTGGGTATCGGCTGCCAGCTCCTGCGCACAGGCGATGGCTTTATGATAGTCTGCGTCATCATCATAATAGAGGATCTTTACTTTCGTCCCATTGGCTGCGCTGTAATCCTCTGCTGCCATTTCAAGTGCCTCGGACATTCCGTTTGTTGTATAAAATTCGTCATCCCCAACAACTGCTATCTGTATTTCCCCATTATCAGCTTTTGGTTTCCAGGCTTCTGTGGTTTTTTCCCCACAGCCGGATATCAAAACTGCCGTCCCAAGGCCCATAAGTATTGCATACTTTTTTAATCCCATACTGTTCCGCCTTTCCCATAGATCTCGTATTACTTTCGTCCATTTATTTGTGAATATCTTATACCTTTTTAGTTTTTTCAGGAACTCTTTTGACATTTTTAACCATTTTCCCGACATTTTTTGCATGTTTCGGTATTTTTTGCATGTTTCGGTATTTTTTGCATGTTTCGGTATTTTTTGCAGGATTTTGCTTTAGGAG
>CAVJRB010000143.1:2424-3122 GCA_963651655.1 bacterium
TGTGCTATTGTTTTTTTTAGAATAAAGAGTAAGATAAAAAGAAAGGTATTTCTTCTGAACAGTGATTTGCCAGACTATTTTTCGGGGGGGTACAGATGATATGTATAACATTGCCGTCTGCGATTCAGATAGATCATCTTCTATGAATTTAATTTTGAAAGTCCATACTATATTAAAAGCTAAGCGTATTCCACACACTGCTACTTACTACAAAAATTCAGAGCATGTTTACCAAAAACTAAAAGAGAATCCCACAAAGCATAATCTTCTTTTTCTGGAAACGCAGCTGTCCCCGCTTGACGGAATTTCCCTGGGGGGGGTACTCCGTGAATGCGGATATGAGGGAATCATTGTATACATTGCTTCCGATTCTTCCCGCGTATTTGACGCTTTCGATGTTGACTGCAGCCAGTTTTTCCTGAAACCGGTAGGGTCTGACCAGCTTTATCAGCTTATGAAAAAATTGCACAAAAAAAATCAGCTCAAAGAGAGTGGACGGCATCTGCTTGTCAACAACAAAGCACATTGCTTTAGCATCTCTTTTGCTGATATTCTTTTTATTGATTCCTCGCGGCACAAAATATGTCTGCATACAGCAATGGGAAATTATACCTGGTACAGCAAGCTTTCCGATATCCTTAAGCTTCTGCCCTCTTCCTTGTTTATACGCTGCCATCAGAGTTATGTTGTGCAGTGCC
>CAVJRB010000144.1:0-2901 GCA_963651655.1 bacterium
CCTTTAGCTCTGGTTTTAGAGGTAAATATTTAGAGAAAAGCCTGAAAAATCAATGTTTTAGGGCTTGACATTATAGGAAGGAGGGGATAGACCTTGGAGTGATTGTAAACGCTCCGAAGGAAAGAGAGATTTTAAGCAACTATGTTGTTAAATACTAACCGAAAATAAGGTAGTAGTGTTAATGAACTGAAATTGAGGAGGCAAAAGATGTATAGAGATAATAATCAAGTGGTCGTAGGAACAAATCAGCCATATGATCCAACGGTAGTTACAGATTGTGCGCCCGAATGGGAAAAGGCTAAAATCGGAGCTTGGAGGCATGGGGCTGCTAAAGAGATTGATCTGGAGTATCGGAAAAAGGTTAATCGCGAAGAAGTGAAACATAAGCTTGATGTGCTGGGGATAGATGGTATTCATGACGAATTAGTCAGGGAAGCACATTTAGCACAATGCGAAGTTGCTGTGGTTGATGAGAGCGGTGAGATACATATCGTAACTCAGAATTTATCTTTTGAAGCTAAACCAAGAACCGCAACTAATTTTAAGTGTACGGAAGTCATTATTTATGTGAATGTAGCTAATTTGCAAGAAAGGGTCTTGCAATTGTCTTTGAAACTGGAGACAGCAGGTGTGGAAGAAAAACTGGTTTTTATTGATTTGTCAAAATGCGGGAAAAAGCGCTTCATCGCAGAAAAACTGATGAGGGTGGGGGCTGTTATATATGGAAGTACCACTGCTAAAGCAGAAGAGTATGCTCAGATGATTATAGCGTATATGATTCGGAACTGCAATAAAACAATCATGGTGCCAAACAAGCGAGGATGGTATAAGACTGAAAGTGGCAGTTTAGAATTTTTTGATGGAAAATGGACATGGGAGGATGTGGTGAGATATGGACGATAAATGGGTGGTAAAAACAGTTGCAGAGTTAGCCTTTGTACGGGAACTTATGAAGCTTTATGGTTACGGACTGGAAAAGGGAATCATTCTTATTGCGGATGATGAAGAAAGTGCTTTGGCTATTAAGTCTATGCTGGAAGCACATCTGGATGCGGTAGGAATGAAACTCAGAGGCAGAAAAGAGAGCCAGCCCCTGAATTATCAAATGGGAGTGCATGTGTATAACAGGCTGGATGATGAAAGGAAGCTGCTAGATTTTCTGGAAGAGCAGGAGTTCCTTCCCGTTCTTATTACTGGCGGACTGATTCCCAAATTTCTGGTGGGAAGAGGTTATGCATTCAGATGTGTGTTGGAGGAAGCCGGATTTATGACGGCAGAAGCGCAGTACAAGGAATTTGTTGCTTCTATTAAACGAGACGTTCCTACAGTGGTAAAGGTAATACAAGAAGTAAGTACGGTACCTGATGTACTAAGTGCTAATCATAGGCAATATCGGAAGTACGAGAAAGTTGTTAAAAATCTTTTGGCTATTATGTGCTTATGTGAGCAAGTATATAAAACAGCAGGTGCTTCGGAAGAGAAACTTGCTGAGAACAACGAGGCGTTTAAAACGAAAATAGAGAAGGCTATTGCTGTAATGGATCGTTACGAAGGTGAGTATGATGTTCAGGACGTTGTAAGAGAATGTTTTTTACGACAGGCTAAAAAAGGTGATGTAAGGCTTAGTCCTGTAGGGACAAGTTCTGCTGTAGATGAAGCTGAAAGCCATATTTTATATGATGACAACTTTTACTATGTGGCAGATTCTACGTTAAGAAAGATATGTGCTCCGCTTTTGGAAACGGTATCATTTGTTCAGCTGAAGAACGAGATGGCTTTCTCAGGAATGGTTGACTGCAATGATGGAAGCCTTAAAAATTTTACCAAAAAGAAACTTATATGGCGTTCTAATGACCAACCGGAACGTATCCGCCTCATATGGATAAAGAAAGAATCTCTGATGACGGATGAGGGACTTCTGCTGGAGAATATGTGGGAGGACAAGGCATGATGAGAATCGGAAAGCTCCAGGATGGATCAGATGTATATATTTCGGAAAAGTCACCGAACAGGCACATTTCAGTTCTTGGAATAAGCGGATCTGGAAAAACGGTACGGCTTAGGGAAATGATACAAAATGCAGTTTCAGGTAAAGAAACGGTATTGATATTTGACATCAATGGAACGGATTGCAGAGACTGCACAGACAGAATAAATGTAATCTCTGCAAGAGAAGATGGGCTTAATGCTAACCTGTTAGATACTGGTACAGAAGCCACAGAGGACGAAATATGTCATGTTATGAGCATTGTACAGGTGTTATGCCAGGCATTTCGGTTCGGGAGTAAGCAGGAAGAAGTATTGAGGGATGCTGTATTATATGCAATCCATCATCGAGCGGATTACGAATCTGATTTGGGGGCGATAAGATGCGGGCTGCAGGCACAGGAGACTGCAGCTGCGCAGGCTGTTGAAAGCCGTTTGTGGGAGTTTTTCAATGTAGATATAGCCAGAAGAAATTCATTAAGGATGGAGAAAGGCTGTGCCAATGTAATTTCATTGGAAGGCTTAAGTTCGAAGCTACAGGCTGTATGGACGGAATTACTGCTTACATTGCTCTGGAGGCATTTGAGGACAAGGTCGCTTCTGGTTGACAAGCTATGGATTTTTATTGATGAATTTCAGAATCTATCATTGAAAAAGGATTCTGTCCTGCTGGAAATGCTGCGTGAAGCAAGAAAGTATGGCGTGAACATTGTACTGGCTACTCAGTCAGTTACAGGGTATGGAAAAGACATAATGGCTGCACTTGATCAGACTGCAATTCATCTGTTCTTTCAGCAGAGCCTGACAGATATAAGGAAGATTGCATCCCTTATAGACATAAATAGGAAGGGATTTTGGGAAAGCAAGCTGAAATCTCTCCACGTAGGAGAATCCATTGCTGTAGGAAGCTTCTCT
>CAVJRB010000145.1:0-2697 GCA_963651655.1 bacterium
ATGGCTATGGACCTATTGTAAAGGAAGTGGCTGCAGAGCATCCGGAGATACAGTTTTGTGTACCTACAGGGGATAACGCCAATCAGGAACCAGTGATTTCCAATTACCATAACTGTATGGGAGAGATTTACCAGGGAAGATATATCTGCGGAGCAGTTGCCGGCAGGAAGCTAAAAGAAATGCTGGACAATGGAATCATCCAAAAAGACCAGGCGAAAATCGGGTATGTAGCTGCATTTCCTTATGCAGAGGTGATATCCGGATATACAGCCTTTTATCTGGGAGTGCAGTCTGTAGTACCGGAAGCGAAAATGCTGGTGAAATATACAGATATATGGTCTAATTATTCTCTGGAAAAGCAGGTGGCTGCAGAACTGATTGACCTTGGCTGCGTAATAATTTCCCAGCATTCGGATACCATAGGGCCAGCAACTGCCTGTGAAAATGCAAATGGTGATATACCGGTATATCATGTGGGCTACAATCAGAGCATGGTGGATATAGCGCCTACCAGTTCCCTGGTCAGCTGTGCAGTGGATTACTCTTATTACTTTGAACAGTCGGTTTATGCTCTTTTGCATGACAAAAAGATAGAAGACTGCATTGACGGCAATGTTTATAAACAGGACGCTATGGCAGGAATCGAAAAGGGATGGGTGCGTATTCTTGATGTGAACTATGCAATTGCTCCACAGGACACAGATGAGACCATCGCCCAGCTTATTGAAAAATTCAAAAGAAATGAGCTTTTGGTTTTCTCAGGACCCTTTACGGGAACAAACCCCAATGACCCTGAGGATAAGATTGATCTTGGAACACCGTTTAAAGAAAACGAAAAGTCTTCCTCGCCTGCATTTTCTTATGTACTGGATGAGGTAATTACAGTAATAGACTGAGATAAAAATTACAGGCAGGTATGCAAGGGAGAAATTCTCTCTGGCACACCTGCTTTTTTCTGAGCTTTTGAAGCCAGCTTGAAAAATAAATAAAAAATTTGCAGATTCAGGGATATTTTTTTGTTTCGTGCGTCTAATCTATGTAAATAAAAAAGAGTCGGCCGACCAAAGAAAAGGTGGTGTTTAAGTGACAAAAGAACAACTGGGGGCTTTGATCCTGGATTCCGAACGACAGCTGTATTCCACTGCCAAAACCATTTTGTATGACGATCAGGACTGCGCAGACGCCATTTCGGAAACCATTGTCAAGGCGTTTTCCAAGATCGAAACCTTAAGAAATGACAAATATGCCCGTACCTGGCTGATCCGTATCCTGCTGAACGAGTGCTACACGCTTTTGCGGAAATCCAGCAAATTTGTTTCTCTGGAAGGGATGGACAGCATGAGGGAAATGGAAGCAAAGAATGGCAGAGACTACAGTGATCTGTACAAGGCAGTAAGTTCCCTGAAAGAAGAATTACGGCTGCCTGTTATCCTGTATTATATCGAAGATTTTAACATAAAAGAGATCGCGCAGATCCTGGAGATCAGCGAGGGAGCAGTTCAGAAAAGGCTGGCCCGTGCAAGAGGAAAATTAAGACAGGAGCTGCTGGAAATGGAGGTACTGATATGAGATTGGAAAATTTGAAAAACGAAATTCCCGAAACACCGGATTTTATCCACCAGATGATTCAAAATGAAGTAAAAAGACAGCTGCAGGATACCAAAGTGGTACCTCTTAAAACCAGAAAAAAATGGAACCTTTCCAGAACCGCAGCAGTGGCAGCCGTGTGCGTCCTGACAGCATCCACAGCCGTTTATGCCGGGGAAAAGCTGTATCACCTTTACCTGGAAAAACAGGGCGACTACAGTGTGGCAGTGGGAATCCAGGCTGATGAAAATGCCGGGGAGATGACCCTTCCAAAAGAAGTTCACGATCTTGATATTTTTGCAAGGTACATCCCGGATGGCATGGAGTGGATCGACGAATACCATCTGGAATACCCGGAGCATGAGAGAACCGGCGGCTTCAGCTTTGCCTTTGCCCTTCTGGATCAGGATACTTTTGGACAGATTACCACAGATGAAAACGTGGTGGAAAGCGAAGAGAGAACCTTTGGCAGCTACGAGGGCGTTTATCTGAAATATAACAGTCTGGTAAATGACGGCTCCTTTACCCAGAGAATTTATCTGTTCTGCCCGGATCTTTACCGCATGGTGACCATCTATATTGGAGACGATATTTCCAAAGAGGACGCCATGAAGGTGGCAGAAAATCTTGTGCTGACGGAAAATGATACTATTTTGCAAACCGCAGAAATGGACAAGGCAAGCCGGATGAACCTTGCGGAAGAGCCAACAGATGAAGTAGAGGAAACATCTATTGCCCAGGATTCCCTTCTTCTGCATTCCATTGGGGAAACCTTTGATATGAGTGTCACAGGAGAAACAACCACAGGAGAGTATCTGACAACTGATATTTCCGCATGCGTAGACTCCATTCAGGTAGCAGATGATCTGCAGCTTCTTGATGCAGATCAGATACCGAAAGAATGGCAGACGGCAGTGGATGAGGACGGAAAGCTGGTCAAGAATACCCTGTCCTACGTGAAATCCGGTGACGGAGTGAACACGCTGGATGAGGTGGTGGATACCCAGGAAGTGGCCCAGAAGCGGGTTTACGCCACTGTAACTTACACTAATCCATCAGACGAGGAGATCGACCACATGCTTTATATCGGTTCCCTTATGCTTCTGGATC
>CAVJRB010000145.1:2707-4066 GCA_963651655.1 bacterium
GGATCAGGAAAACGACAGCTACACAGTCATCGATCCCAATGAGCGCTCCGGTGACGGCTACGACCGTATCATCTGGGACGGCGCAGCAGGCACTGCAGAAATGAAGTACAGCGACGTCACTGACTTCTCCCAGGGCAATGGCGGCAACTACATCCCATCCCTGAAGCCAGGGGAAAGCATCCAGGTACACATGGCATGGATCGTAAACGAGCCCGACCTTGCAAACATGTACCTGAATCTCAACGGTGACGGCACCGCCTACTATTTCTCCGACTCCATCAAAACCACCGGCCTCACCGACATCCGCCAGTAAAAATAATCATACCCCAGAACAAAATCAGGAAGCTGCCCGGGAAAAGGGCAGCTTCTTTTATAATTAATATAAGCGTGCCCAGCAAAGCTGGGGCACACCAGTCGGTGTAAGTCCGATTATGGTAATCACCAGTGAGCCATATAGTCAAATCCGGTGCGTTGTAGTAATACAAGGTGCTAAGCGGATGGGTAATGTAACTTCATGAGAAGTGCTAACAATCATGCAGACCGCAACATAAAGTGAATCCTGCCGTATCGTAAAATAAACTTCTCTCTAAAGAGAAGAAAAGAGGATGTCGAGCCTTGTTCTATTGGGCGAAGACCATGGAAATTGGGAAGAAACTGGAAAAGCACCAACGAAAATCCTCCGGTATATGGGGAACGGTATGTATGAAAGGTGTGTCCCAGAACTGGGGAGACCCTACTTATCACCAGTCAGGTAAAGAAGAACCGTATAAGTAAAAGACGAAATCGGATTCTTGATAAGAGGGAGTCGGAGAGGAACATAGTACCAAAGACAGCTATGAAACAAAACATAGCTAAGGGAAGGTTCCTTACTTCATTCAAGTTTGTAGAGAGGGTAAGTGTGAGAGAATGTCATGAAGACTAACAACTCCAAAGAAAAAGTACGACAACTTCAAAACAAACTATATCTAACAGCCAAGAAATGCCAAAAACGAAGATTTCATGCGTTATACGATAAGGTATATCGGGACGATGTGCTGATTGAAGCATGGAAAAGAGTGAAAGCCAATAAAGGTTCCAGTGGAGTTGATGGTATCAGAATAGAAGATATAGAAAAGATGGGAATCGAGAAGTATCTAAAAGAACTCAAAAAGGAACTGATAGAGGGAGAGTATATCCCATCTCCAGTGAAAAGAGTAATGATACCAAAAGCAGATGGAAGTGAAAGACCACTCGGGATACCGACAGTAAGAGACCGGATTGTACAAATGGCAGCAAAGATAGCTATAGAACCGGTATTCGAAGCTGATTTCAGAGAATGTTCATATGGATTCCGACCAAAAAGAAGTGCAAAACAAGCAC
>CAVJRB010000146.1:0-4441 GCA_963651655.1 bacterium
CGCTTAAGGTGATCATCTTCTTGTACTCATTTGGAATGAGCTTTTTGAAGTGAGGCAGGTACTCGTCGAACTGATCCAGAACCTTCTTTCCAAGGGCAGATCCGGTTGCGGCTACATGAGCCTCGATCAGGTCGCGGAGTTCTTTTGTATCGTATTTGTTCTCCACTTTTTCGATGGAGATCATGGATTTGTTCAGGTTTTTGTAAAGGACGTTGTCCACATCCAGAACATAGGCAATACCGCCGCTCATACCAGCTGCAAAGTTTTTGCCGGTTCTTCCAAGGACAACTACGCGGCCGCCTGTCATGTACTCGCAGCCATGCTCACCTACGCCCTCCACAACTGCGTTGGCGCCGGAGTTACGCACTGCGAAACGCTCGCCTGCCATACCGTTGATAAAGGCAGTTCCGCTGGTTGCACCATAAAGGGCAACGTTTCCTACGATAATGTTGGCTTCTGCTTTGTAGCCTGCATTTTCCGGAGTTTTCAGGATCAGCTTACCGCCGGAAAGACCTTTTCCGAAGTAGTCGTTGCAGTCGCCTGTAAGCTTCAGGGTCAGACCTTTGGGGATAAATGCGCCGAAGCTCTGTCCGCCAGCTCCTGTGCAGTCGATTTCTACGGTGTCTTCCGGAAGTCCGTTTTTGTGGTTTCTGGTGATCTCAGCACCAAGGATGGTTCCAAATGCACGGTCTGTATTCTTAACAGCCACAGAGAACTGTGTTTTCTCACCGTTCTGGATGGCGCGGCTGCATTTTTTGATCAGGATCTTCTCATCTAATGTTTTTTCCAGCTCGAAGTTGTACTGTGCTTCCGGGTCAAAGGTTACCTTGCTGCCTTCTCCTGCATACGGGTTGTTCAGGATAGCGCTCAGGTCAACTTTTCCCTTGTGAGGCTCGTCTACTGCATCAGTTGCAACAAGAAGATCGGTACGTCCTACCATTTCCTTCAGGCTGCGGACGCCAAGCTTTGACATGTACTCGCGGAGCTCCTGTGCAATAAAGCGCATAAAGTTCTCTACGTATTCCGGTTTGCCTTTGAAGCGTTTTCTCAGCTCCGGATTCTGGGTGGCAACGCCAACCGGACAGGTATCCAGGTTGCAGACTCTCATCATCACGCAGCCCATGGTTACAAGAGGAGCGGTGGCAAAACCGAATTCCTCTGCGCCAAGCAATGCTGCGATGGCAACGTCACGACCGCTCATCAGCTTACCGTCTGTCTCAATGCGGACACGGTTGCGGAGCCCGTTCATCAGAAGAGTCTGGTGTGTTTCTGCAAGTCCAAGCTCCCAGGGAAGTCCTGCATTGTGGATGGAGCTTCTTGGAGCAGCTCCGGTACCTCCGTCATAGCCGGAGATCAGGATGACCTGTGCGCCTGCTTTGGCAACACCGGCTGCGACCGTACCGACACCTGCCTCGGAAACCAGTTTTACAGAAATATCCGCATATTTGTTTGCGTTTTTCAGGTCATAGATCAGCTCTGCCAGGTCCTCGATGGAGTAGATGTCGTGGTGCGGCGGCGGAGAGATTAGGCTGACGCCAGGTGTAGAGTGACGGGTTTTGGCAACCCATGGGTAAACCTTCTTGGCTGGAAGATGTCCGCCTTCACCAGGTTTTGCACCCTGTGCCATTTTGATCTGGATTTCTTTTGCAGATACCAGATAGCGGCTGGTCACACCGAAACGTCCGCTGGCTACCTGTTTGATGGCAGAGCATCTGTCATCCTTTGTTCCTGCGGAATCCAGTCTCTCGTTGCTCTCACCGCCTTCACCTGTGTTGGATTTTCCGTGAAGATGGTTCATGGCAATAGCCAGAGTCTCATGGGCTTCCTGAGAAATAGAACCGTAGGACATGGCGCCTGTCTTAAAGTGTTTCACGATCTCGTCTACACTTTCCACTTCCTCGATCGGAACCGGATTCTCAGCATATTTGAAATCCATCAGAGCACGAAGGTTGCCGTGGTTTTCCTTGTCAACAAGATCGGTGTACTGCTTGAACATCTCGTAGCTTCCGGTTCTTGTGGACTGCTGAAGAAGATGGATGGTTGCCGGATTGTAGCGGTGCTCCTCGCCCTGGCTTCTCATTTTGTGTGCGCCTACGCTGTCTAAGGTCAGGTCTGTGGCAAGTCCAAGGGGATCAAATGCCTCGGAGTGAAGCTTCTCCACATTTTCCTCAATGTCTTCCAGAGTGATGCCGCCTACACGGCTTACCGTTCCTGTGAAATATTTATCGATTACATCCTGGGATACGCCGATTGCCTCGAAAATCTGGGAGCCCTGGTAGGACTGGATGGTGGAAATACCCATTTTGGAGGCGATCTTTACAATGCCGCTGATGACGGCGTGGTTGTAATCCTCTACTGCTGCGTAGTAATCCTTGTCCAGCATGTGGGTGTCGATGAGCTCATGGATGGTCTCAAGTGCCAGGTACGGGTTAACTGCACTTGCGCCATAGCCGAGAAGAGTTGCGAAATGATGCACTTCTCTTGGTTCGCCGGACTCCAGGATGATGGCAAGGGAGGTACTCTTTTTGGTTTTTACAAGGTGCTGGTGAACAGCGGAAACTGCAAGGAGGGACGGGATCGGCATGTGGTTTTCGTCTACTCCCCTGTCGGAAAGTACCAGAATGTTGGCGCCGTCTCTGTATGCCTTGTCAACCTCCACGAACAGACGGTCGATGGCACGCTCCAGCTTTGTGCTCTTGTAATATAAGGTAGAAACTACTGCTACCTTGAAGCCTTCGTGATGCATTTCTTTGATCTTAAGCATATCGGTATTGGTGAGGATCGGGTTGTTGATCTTTAATACCTTGCAGTTCTCCGGGATCTGCTCCAGAAGGTTTCCGTCTTTTCCAACGTAAACGCTGGTGCTGGTTACGATCTCCTCACGGATAGCATCGATCGGCGGGTTGGTTACCTGTGCGAAAAGCTGTTTGAAGTAATCAAAAAGCGGTCTGTTCTGTTTGGAAAATACTGCCAGAGGAGTATCCACGCCCATAGCTCCGATGCTCTCTGCTCCGTTTAATGCCATGTTGCGGATGGAGGTGCGGTACTGCTCGTAGGTGTAGCCGAAGGCTTTCTGCAGGCGGGAGCGCTGCTCTTCTGTGTATTCTTCCATTCTTTCGTTTGGAATCTTGATATCTTTTAAATGTACCAGGTTGCTGTCCAGCCATTCGCCGTATGGCTGTTTCTTTGCGTACATTTCCTTTAATTCGTTGTCGTCAATGATTTTTCCCTGGACGGTGTCTACCAGAAGCATTTTGCCCGGGTGGAGACGCTCTTTGAGGACGATCTTCTCTTCCGGTACCGGCAGAACGCCTACCTCGGAGGAAAGGATCATGCAGCCGTCTGAGGTGACATAGTATCTGGATGGACGAAGGCCGTTGCGGTCAAGTACTGCGCCCATCACATCTCCGTCTGAGAAAAGGATGGAGGCCGGGCCGTCCCATGGCTCCATCATGGTTGCATAGTACTGATAGAAGTCACGTTTTTCCTGGGAAATGGTGTCGTTGTTTGCCCATGGCTCCGGGATGGTGATCATGACAGCAAGGGGAAGATCCATGCCGCTCATGGTCAGGAATTCCAGAGTGTTGTCAAGCATAGCGGAGTCGGAACCGTTTCGGTTGACAACCGGAAGGATCTTCTGCATTTCGCCCTCTAAGTACGGGGACTCCATGTTTTCCTCTCTTGCCAGCATTTTGTCTGCGTTTCCGCGGATGGTGTTGATCTCACCGTTGTGGACAATGAGACGGTTAGGATGTGCTCTTTCCCAGCTTGGGTTTGTGTTGGTGCTGAAACGGGAATGCACAAGGGCAATGGCGGATTCATAATCCGGGCTCTGAAGATCAGAGAAAAATGTGCGAAGCTGGCCTACCAGGAACATTCCTTTGTAGACGATGGTCCGGCTGCTCATGGAACATACGTAGGTGTTGTCGTTGCTCTGCTCGAACTCGCGGCGGGCAATGTACAGCTTGCGGTCAAATGCAAGGCCTTTTTCCAGATCATCTGGCTTTTTGATAAATGCCTGCATGATGTATGGCATGCACTCTCTTGCTTTGTGTCCAAGAACCTCCGGGACTACCGGAACTTCTCTCCAGCCAAGGAATTCCAGGCCTTCTTTTTCTACAATGATCTCGAACATTTTTTTCGCCTGGGCGCGCTTGATCTCGTGCTGCGGGAAAAAGAACTGGCCAATGCCGTATTCTCTTTCCTGTCCGATCTCAATGCCCTCTTTCTTACAGGCTTTTTTGAAAAACTTGTGGGAGATCTGAAGGAGGATACCAACACCGTCACCGGTTTTGCCTTCGGCATCTTTTCCGGCGCGGTGCTCCAGGTTCTCTACGATCCGCAGTGCATTGGCTACGGTATCATGGGATTTTTTTCCTTTGATATTGACAACTGCACCGATTCCGCAGTTGTCATGCTCAAATTCCTGGCGGTAAAGTCC
>CAVJRB010000146.1:4451-5792 GCA_963651655.1 bacterium
ATTCAGAGTTTCCTCTTTTTGCTGTTTTTTATCTGCTGCCGCTTTGATGAAGCCGCGGAACAGCGGGTGTGCATGGTTTGGTCTTGACTTGAATTCCGGGTGGCCCTGGGTTCCTACAAAGAACGGGTTGGCCGGGATCTCGATCATTTCCACAATATGGCCGTCCGGAGAGGTTCCGGCGATGGTCATGCCTTTGGCTGCAAGCTCCTCGCGGTATGCGTTGTTGACTTCGTAGCGGTGTCTGTGGCGCTCCTGGATTTCTTTCTTTCCGAAAAGTTCCAATGATAAGGAGCCGTCCTGAAGGACACATGGGTAGCTGCCAAGACGAAGGGTTCCGCCAAGGTCTTCTACTTTCTCCTGGTCTGGCATCAGGGCGATGACCGGGTGTGTGGTTTCCGGGGCAAGCTCGATGCTGTTTGCGTCTTCATAGCCAAGGACGTGACGGGCAAATTCTACGATTGCCATCTGCATTCCCAGGCAGATTCCAAGGTATGGGATCTTGTGGACACGGGCGTACTGTGCGGCCAGGATCATGCCTTCGGTTCCTCTTCCGCCGAAGCCGCCTGGTACCAAGATTCCATCTACACTGTAAAGTCTCTGGTCCAGGTTTTTCTCATTGAGCTCTTCGGAATCGATCCAGGTAATCTCTACTTTTGCCTTGCATGCGATTCCGCCGTGCTTCAAGGCTTCTACGACGCTTAAGTAAGCATCGTGGAGCTGGGTGTATTTTCCTACCATTGCAATGTTTACGGTTTTGTCCGGGTGGCGGAGGCTTTCTACCATTTCTTCCCAGTCGGTAAGGTCTGGTTTGCGCTTCTCAAGTCCAAGGGACTGCATGACCACGTCTGCCAGTTTCTCACGTTCCATGGCAAGTGGTGCTTCATATAAGTATTCTACGTCCAGGTTCTGGAGTACGTGGGATACGGGTACGTTGCAGAACAGGGCGATTTTGGCTCGAAGATCATCGGTGAGCGGATATTCGCTTCTGCATACCAGCACGTCTGGCTGGATTCCCATTCCCTGGAGTTCTTTTACGCTGGCCTGGGTGGGTTTGGTTTTCATCTCACCGGAGGCTTTCAGGTATGGGATCAGGGTTACGTGGATGAGGATCGCGTTTTCGTGTCCTACGTCGTGCTGGAACTGTCTGATGGATTCCAGGAACGGCTGGCTTTCGATGTCTCCTACGGTTCCGCCTACCTCGATGATGGCGATCCGGTCTTCATCGGGGGATTTGGCGCGGTAGAAGCGGCTTTTGATCTCATTGGTGATATGGGGAATGACCTGTACGGTGCCTCCGCCGAAGTCTCCGTGGCGTTCTTTCTGGAGAACGGACCAGTAGAT
>CAVJRB010000147.1:0-8979 GCA_963651655.1 bacterium
ATTTTGATTGCAGAAAGGATTCTTTTTTATGAAGCAGGGAAGTAAAGTCGGGATTGTCTGTTGCTCCAACGGACTTGGCAAAGAGCAGGCCGAAACGATTGAGCTGCTGGTGCAGATTCTGGAGAAATCGGGGTTTGTTCCGGAGCTTAGCCCTTATCTGTATGGGGATGAAAATGGGATGGCAGGGACTGCCAGGGAGCGTGCCCAGGCGCTGATGAATTTTTATATGGATGATTCTGTGGAGGAGATTTTCGATGTATCCGGCGGGGATCTGGCCAATGAGATTCTGCCTTATCTGGATTTCCAGACCATTGCCTATGGGAAAAAACATTTCTGGGGATACAGTGACCTGACCACTGTTTTGAATGCTATTTATGCACGCACTGGTAAATCTTCTGTACTTTATCAGGTACGAAATCTGACTTATGACCACAGCCAGGAGCAGATTACGGATTTTCTGGGGACTGTGCTTGGAGGAAGCTCTGCTCTTTATGATTTTCCCTGTGAGTTTGTCCGGGGGACACATATGGAAGGCATGGTTGTGGGCGGGAATATCCGCTGTCTTCTGAAGCTTGCAGGAACGCCTTTCTGGCCGGATATGCGAGAAAAAATTCTGCTGCTGGAGTCTTATGGCGGCGGGGTTCCCCAGATGGTGACTTATTTAAGCCAGCTTAGCCAGATGGGGGTTTTTAAGAAAGTGAACGGAATTTTACTGGGGACATTTACGAAGATGGAGGCCAGTGAATGTAAGCCGGATATGGCGGAGCTGGTGCTGGAATTTGCAGAGAAAAGGATGCCGATCGCGCAAACCAAATTTATTGGACATGGGACGGATTCCAAGGCGATTCGGATCGGACATCATTTGAAGCTGTATTCGGAGGAAGCGAATAAACGGATTTATAAAGGGCTGGCATAATCTGCCAGCCCCATTGTGTTAATTGCTCTTAAATTCTTGCTACGCCGCTCTTGATCGCTGCTTCTGCAGTTGCTTTGGCAACGGCGTCTTTGACGCGGGAGTCGAAGGCTGCAGGAAGGATATAGTCGGCGCACAGTTCTTCATCGCTTACAAGACCTGCGATGGCGTAGGCTGCGGCAATCTTCATCTCATCGTTGATGTCGGAAGCGCGGACGTCTAATGCACCGCGGAAGATTCCAGGGAAACACAGAACGTTGTTTACCTGGTTCGGATAATCGGAGCGGCCTGTAGATACTACGGCTGCACCTGCTGCCTTAGCCTCCTCCGGGAAGATCTCAGGTGTGGGGTTCGCGCATGCAAAGATAATCGGGTCTTTTGCCATGGTGCGCACCATATCCGGAGTAAGGGTTCCCGGTGCGGAAACACCGATAAATACGTCGGCACCTTTGATCACTTCGCTTAAGGTTCCTTTTTCATGGTTGGCGTTGGTGATCTTTGCCATCTCTTCTTTAATCGGGTTCAGACCTTCGCGGCCTTCATAAATAGCGCCCTTGCGGTCTGTCATAATTACGTTCTTAAGTCCCATGGAAATCAGAAGCTTAATGATGGCGATTCCTGCTGCTCCTGCGCCGGAGGTAACGATCTTAATGTCCTCGATCTTCTTTCCAACTACTTTCAGTGCATTGATCACACCTGCAAGAGTGATAACTGCTGTGCCGTGCTGATCATCATGGAAAATCGGGATATCGCAGCATTCCTTCAGCTTTTTCTCAATCTCAAAGCATCTTGGTGCGGAAATGTCCTCCAGGTTCACACCTCCGAAGCTTCCAGCCAGAAGTCGTACCGTCTGGACAATCTCATCTACATCCTTGCTGCGCACGCAAAGAGGAATGGCGTCTACATCGCCAAACTCTTTAAACAGAACGCATTTGCCTTCCATAACCGGCATACCAGCCTCAGGACCAATGTCGCCAAGACCCAGAACTGCAGTGCCGTCTGTCACAACCGCAACGGTATTCCAGCGTCTGGTAAGCTCATAGCTTTTATTAATATCTTTCTGAATCTCAAGGCAGGGCTGGGCAACACCTGGGGTGTAGGCAAGGCTTAATGCGTCCTTGGAATCAACCTTTGCTCTTGAAACAACTTCAATTTTACCTTTTAACTCATAGTGCATTTTTAAGGATTCTTTTGCGTAATCCATGTTCGTATCTCCTCTTCTTGAAAAACTGTGGCGGGCTGCTGCCTATCATCAGCATGCCCCTCTAGGATACAAAATATCCACTTTGGGCTACAAGGGAAAGTATATACGAAACAGGCTGAAATCACAACATGAAAATTTGAATAAATCTCTCAATAACTGGACCGGGCCCCGCATATGCAAGAGCCCGGTCTGATATCCTATCATATTTTATTTATTCCACATTCTTCAGCGCCACATCCATCGGAATTTTCCGGATTCTTCGGAACTGCAGCAGCGCCACAAGCACATATGCACCCATGCCCATTGCAAACATCTCCGGGTAAACCTTGGGTTCCAGGTACAGTGTCAGCCATCCCGAGAAAGAGGACATCAGATATCCGTAAATGCCATGTATGGTCCAGGTGGACAGCACCAGACTGAGCAAAATAGACAGCACAACCACCCACGTAGTGGACGTAAGGTACAAACTGTTAATTTCCCTGTCCTCATAGCCCAGGATTTTTACCATAGAAATGGCATTTGCATTTTTCTCAATGATCAGCTTGGTCAGCAGATAGATCAAAAGCGCAAACAAAACCACAGCAAACACATTGATCAACTGGAACATCTCCCCCATAGAAACATCCAGCTGGCGGCTAATCTTGGTAAGGTCATCTTCTGTAATTGTAGTAGCGATCAGATCCTCATCCAGATCCGTAATCTTTTCCCTGGAAAAATATCCATTAAAGTAATCTTCATTTTCCCCGAAAGTCTCCCGGAAAGAATCAATTGACATAAATACAGCCAGCGCACCAGGATACTGATAGATTCCACGGACAGTCAGCTCATATTCCTCTTTGCCGTAAGATTCCTTCAGCAAAATACTGTCGCCGGTTTTTATTTTATATTTCTCTGCATAGCCATCGGAAATCAGCACTCCGTCAAAGGGAAGCTCTGTGTCTACATACGCACTGTCATCCGCAATTCCATAAACGGTAATGGTCTCGCCGTCTTTTCCCGGCACAACGTTTTTCACAGATTCCAGGCAGAATTTCTCTGCGGATTCTTCGTTGGTTTTCAGGGACGGCGTCAGCATTTTCTCGATCATTCCCATCAGCGTAAATTTCTCATCCTCATCCGGCTCTTCCGGTACATTGAGAATATACTGATAGGGGGCGATCATATTTTCCACTGTTTCTTCCTGATAATGTGACAGCAACGGCCCCATCATCATTCCGAACAAAAGCAATACATTTGCAAAAAAGATTCCCACAAACAATGTCAGGTAACTGGACTTATTCTGCAGGATAATGCGCAGACGGAAACGGTTGAAAAACTTAAAGTTCGGAAGGCGCACAGCCTTTTTCCTCTTAGAGGTGGACAGGTCGTGGCGCAGGAATTTCAGCGGTGACAGGCGCAGCTTTCTGGAAATCAGAAGCAGATTAATCACCAGCATCAGCGCAACGGGAATTACAGTTGTAAGAATAAATGCATCTGCATTCCATCGGGTCTCGTAGGTTGGAAGACTGTAGCTTCCGTAATACATAGCAGCGCACATACCCTTGAAGACGGTATATCCCAGCACATTTCCAAGCAATGCCGCAACCACGGTTACAATTACAGGCAGCGAAATGTAATGGCGAAGCAATTCTCCTCTGGAATAACCGGATGCACGCAGTGTTCCGATAACAGAGGCCTCTTTTGCAATGGTGTTGTTAGTGGTAACTGCAAATACAAAGGCAATGATAACAATAAGAATATAAAGCAAAACCTCCATCATCGCCTTGTCGCTTCCCATATCTTCTCCCGTGAAATGTATAGCCTGGTTCGCATAACCTGGAATTACATCTGTTACTTTCGCATATTTTACAAGCACATCAATGAAATCCTCGGACATTTCCTTGGCTTCCGTGTCATCTTTAGGCGCATTGGCGTACTGCCAGGAATAGCGGTATTCCAGATGGGTAGTGCCGAACTGGGCTGCACCTTCCTCTGTCATAATGGCAACACCGAATTTCACTGCGTCAAACATCATATCGCTGTTGTTGGAAAATAAACAACTGTAGTCGGATAATGCCACCAATCCTGTAATGGTCAGTTCTTCGCCTTCAACTTTGACCTTGTCACCTACTGTCAGGCTGTTGTTGTCCGCATACATACGGTCAATGGCAAGCTCGTCCTTCGCCTGGGGCATTTCACCTTTCATCAGGCATACAAGGTCCATATCTGTACGGTCCTGATAAATTCGGATGGTTCCGTTTTCCGTTCCATCCAGATCCGTATCCACAGACTCGTCTCTGTAAAAATTCTTACAGATCCGGACATCTCCCTTTTCCTCAATTTTCTTTATGGTGCTTTCGCTGGCTTCTGAGGAAAGGGTAAAATTGCCATGCTCAATGTTGTATTTCTCAAAGCTCTCATTATAGGCTGCAAGCATACTGTCGTCTGCAACCAGAAAACCGGACACAAATCCAATAGTCAGTGTCATGAATAAAAAGATTACAATATATTTTCCAAAATCACTTTTCAGCTCTCTCGGAAGACGTTTCATAGTGCACCGCCTTACCAGTCAAGCTCGTCTGCTGAGACTTTTGACTCATTGAGATAGTTTTTGCGGATCTGGCCGTCGCGGAGCTTTACCACGCGGTCTGCCATGTTCTTGATGGCATCGTTGTGAGTAACCATAATAATGGTGTTTCCATATTTCTGGTTTACCTGCTCGATCAGCTTGAGGATTTCCTTGGAAGTGTTGTAATCCAGGGCACCTGTTGGCTCATCACACAGAAGGATATCCGGATTTTTTACAATGGCACGGCCTATGGCAGTTCTTTGCTGCTGACCGCCGGAAAGCTGGTTGGGCAGCTTATGTCTGTGCTCATACAAGCCCAGTGTATGAAGAAGCTCGTCAATATCCAGAGCCTTATTGCTGAGATAAGCGCCTACTTCAATGTTTTCTTTGACATTTAAATTTGGAATCAGATTGTACATCTGAAATACATAACCAAGATGCTTCCGGCGGTAAAGGGTCAGGGCCTTTTCTTTCATATCTCCTGTTTTTTCCCCGTTTATGGAGATGTAGCCTTCGTCCGGCTCATCAATTCCGCCGATAATATTCAAAAGTGTAGATTTTCCGGAACCGGAAGGTCCCAGAAGGACGCAGAATTCTCCTTTTTCCACGGAAAAATCAATTCCCCTCAGTACTTCTGTCCTGCTGTCTCCAGATCCGAAGCCTTTCTTTAATCCTTTAATTTCAAGAAACATAACTCTTCCTCCCAGACAGATTGCTCTTTTGTTAGTCCATACTAACTTGTTCTTATCATACTTCTTTTGTCTGGAAAAAGGAAGGTTGGGAAATGAGAATAATTCTCAGTATGATGATTTTCGTGGATTTCGGGAGAGATTTTGGCAAAAATGACTGATAAAGTTTGCTGTTTTCATTTTCATTATATAGGAAATCAGAGTCAAAAAAAATCTTTGACCCTGACTTGATACCTACACAAAAAACCGATTATACCAGATCAGAAACGCCAGAACAGTCCAGATCTTGCGGCTGTTGTCTTTCCTGCCTTCTTTGTGGTCTTTCAGAAGCTCTGACAGTTTCTCGGTGTGGAAAAACTGAGCGGCTTCCCGGGATGTAAACATTTCCATTACCCTCTGGTACCAGTCATCCTGCCGCAGCCATACGCGGATGGGAATAGGAAATCCCAGTTTTTTCCTGCCGTCAGTGTCCTCCGGAATGTAACCGGATACGGCTTTGCGGAAAATATATTTGGTGGTACCGCCTGCGATTTTGGCATCTTTTGGAAGGCCGGCTGCCAGATCAAAGACTTCCTTGTCAAGGAACGGCACACGGACTTCCAGGGAATGGGCCATGCTCATCTTGTCTGCTTTCTGAAGGATGTCGCCTGGAAGCCAATAGTTCAGGTCGATGGACTGCATTTTCTCCATGTCCTGCAAAGGATGTCTATGAGATGATTTTTTTATTTTGGTTCCCGTCTTTTCTGATGTTCCAGTAATGTCTGAGTCTTCTATTTCTTCATAAAATGGGCGCAGAAATTCCTGAGTGGATGGCCCGGTAATGCCCTTTTTCAGAATCTGAGCTTTCTCTTTCTCCCGATAAATGTAGGCGTTTCCGATGAAGCGCTCTTCTACTTTCATTCCTGCACGAATCAGAAAATCACGGCCTTTGACATCGGGAAGCTTCGCGGCCAGCCTGCCCATTGCCTTTCTAATCTGGAATGGAATCCAGGATACTGCTTTCAGAGACTCTGGTTCCCGATAGATATTGTAGCCTCCGAAAAGCTCATCGGCTCCCTCACCGGAAAGGACTACTTTCACATGCTTGGCAGCTTCCTGGGACAAAAAATACAGGGCAATTGCGGAAGCGTCTCCTAATGGTTCATCCATGTGATACATCACATCCGGAAGGGAATCCCAGAATTCCTGCTTGGAGATGATCTTTACATGGTGCTTCAGACCGGCTTTCTTGGCGACTTCTGCTGCCTTGCTCACCTCGTTGTAGCGGTTTCCTTCATCAAAACCTACGGTAAAGGCCTGGTCTGCGCCTGAAGCTGCAGCCAGATAGCCGGAATCCACACCACCCGAGAGAAAGGCGCCAACTTCCACATCACTGAGCATATGGTGCTTCACGGAATCTTCCAGAACACTTGAAAGCTGTTCCTGAAGGGACTGCAGGTTAGACGTCTGAGCCTTCTTTTCTCCTGTTTTCTGATTTTTCAGATGACTCTCCTGTTTTGTATTTTGGCTGCTTTCGTTCTTATTTATCCTCAACACTCCTGGCGTGAGCCTTGGCTGGAAATACGTTTTGATCTTATATTTTCCATCTTTATAAAGCAGAACGTGGCCTGGCATCAGCTTGTAAATGCCTTTGAAGAAAGTCTCTTCCAGAGGGGAATACTGAAAAGATAGATACTGCTCCAGCGCCAGCTGGTTCACCTCCCTCTTATAGCCGGGAAAAGCAAGAATACTCTTAATCTCAGACGCAAATACAAAATGTTCCCCAATCTGGGCATAATACACAGGCTTAATCCCAAAGAAGTCCCGGGCAAGCATCAAAGTCTGCTCTTTTTCATTCCACACCGCAACTCCAAACATTCCCCGCAGCTTGTCCAGGGCTTTTTCCCCGTACTGCTGAAGGGTATTGACCAGAACCTCCGTGTCGGAATGGGTGTGAAATGGAACTCCTGCTGCCTCCAATTCCTCCCGCAGTTCCTGATAGTCATAAATTTCTCCGTTAAACACAATATGCAGATTGCCGTCTACGCTTTCCATGGGCTGCTGCCCGTCTTCCAAATCTATAATGCTAAGTCGTCTGAATCCCAGGGTAATTTCTCCACCACAAAAAGAGCCTTCGCTGTCCGGGCCCCTATGTTCAATGGATTTCATCATCTTCTCAATGACTGTCTTCTGATCCTGCCTGCGACCTGTAAATCCACAGATACCACACATATCTTCCTCCATATTTTGCTGCTGCACCAACCGCAGACAGCTGTATATTTTTCTTTTCCCTTTACGCTTCCTCTTCCCCTTGAGAATGCAGATGACACAGAACGTGTCCTGAGATGAACTTGTCATTATGGTATTGCCGCTTAAACGGCAGTTTCCTTTAGAATCAAAGTTTTGATTATTGTAGCATAGAATCATTTTGATTATGTATTATAAGTTTTCCCAACCTGATGGTCTTGCCGGTACATCTTAAAATGCCGCACTTTTCTGGGTGCGGCATTTTACACGACATTTGGAAAATCCTTCTGTAACATAAGGTGTGCAGACTGCAGGAATGATTTTGGGGGCAGATTCTAGCCCAGCCACTTGATGGATGGATAATATCTCACCACAGCTTTTCCCACAATCTGATCGAAGCGAACGAATTTGTTTTTCCAGAAGCGGGAATCTTTTGAATTATTGCGATTGTCACCAAGCATAAAATAACAATTCTCTGGGACCTTGTATGGTCCGTAATTTCCTGTCATTTTCTCTGGAATAAAGGAATCGTCCAATGGAGTACTGGAGTTGTCGATATAGACCTTCCCGTCTTTAATCTCCACAGTTTCCCCTGGAAGCCCGATTACCCGCTTGATAAAAAGACGGCTTTCGTCATCCGGAGATTTGAATATTACAATATCGAACCGGTCAGGATCTTTGAACTTCTCGGAAATTTCATAGCCGAACAGATTCAGGTTAATTCCGTACGCCAGGCGGAATCCAAAGAGACGGTCTTTGACCATAAGTGTGTTTTCCATGGAGGGCGAAGGGATTTTCGCGTTAATCAGAACAACGTTATTGATAACCAGAGTAATCGCCACTACTATAATAATCAATTTCACATAACTTAATAATTCACGCCAGATTTTCATGCCTTTTCCCCCCTCAACGCTCTTCGTCTTCTTTCATATATCGGAACAGTTTTTTATCGTATTTGGCTTCACGGTACCATCCGATTCCAATCATAACCACGCCTAACGCAATGGTAACCGTTCTGGCCATTGTATCAGCTGAGAACAGGCAGGTGATCACAATTCCAGTACCTGCGCCTGTGAAAAAATCAATAACAGATTTTTCCCGTTTCAATGTTCCCAGCACTCTTTCTTTATCCATGGTTTTTACCATTTTGGCGTCTTCTTTTATTAAGACATCCAGGGAAATGTCAAAGCGGTTGCTGATATCTATAAGAATCTGCAGATCTGGATAGCTTTTCTCATTTTCCCAGTTGGATACGGTCTGCCTGGTGACGTGAAATATTTTTCCAAATTCCTCCTGGGTCAATCCTTTTTCTTTTCGAATTTTCAGTATCTGACTGCCTATGTTCATATTTATAATCCGCCTTTCTGCGAAAGGCACCAATGCGTCATGAAACAGCCTG
>CAVJRB010000148.1:0-2740 GCA_963651655.1 bacterium
CACCCAGCTGCTTTAATTTCTTCCGCAGGAATCCAATGTAAGTCCACACCACATCCATGCCGGCTTCCGCGTCCTGTCCCCATATTTTTTCCATAATGTGTTCTGTGGAAAATACGAAGCGTGGGTGCTTCATGAACAATTCCATCAGCTGGTATTCTTTGTTGTTAAGTCGGACACTCACATCCCCGGCTGACAATTCAAAACGGTTGCAGTCCAGGGTGGTGTTGCCTACACTGATCAGACTTTCTGTGTAGCTCAGGCTTCTTCTGCCAAGCGCTTTCACCCTGGCAATAAATTCGCTTGCCGCAAATGGCTTGGGCAGATAATCGTCTGCACCTGCATTCAGGCCTGCCACCCGGTCCTCAATTTCTGACCTGGCAGTAAGAAGCATAACAGGCGTAGCATCATGGCTGTCCCGCATTTTTCCCAGCACCTCAAGCCCGTCCATTTCCGGCATCATAATATCCAGCACAACTACATCGAATTTCCCCTGGCTGATATAGTCCCAGGCATCTTTCCCATTATGTACAATGTCCACCGAGCACTTGTTTTTTTCCAATAAAACTTTCAGCGCCCGCGCAATCTCCACTTCATCTTCCGCAATCAGAATCCGCATCCTGCCACTCCCTTCTTTCCAAAAAAGGATGCTCACGCATCCTTTTTAAGCACCTTGCATTCTTTTTTGTAGCATGCGATGCCATATCTGATAATACTACGCATGCCATCTTCTTTTAACTTAGCTTCGTATTTTTTATCCTCAATCTGCTGGAGAGCTCTCTGGCATGCAGCTTCCAGATCGCCATCCTCCGCATATTTCATTTCAATTACAATTCCAATCCGATTCCTGCGTGTCTCTATGAGAATATCGCTGTAACCGATTCCGGATTCTGCATTAGATTTCACGATCCAGTCATCCTGAAAGCCCAGGATTCCAAGAAGAATTCCATGGTAAAAATTTTCTTTTCGATCGTATGGCACAGCATTGTCACGGATGCTGATGGTATTCCACAGATAATCGTTAAAAATTTCTTCGATCCGTGCCGTATCTCCATCTGGAAATGCACTGCAGAATTTATCCAATGTTTTCCGGTCACTTCCTGCCTGATACTGAAACCATTCCCGGATTTGACGGATAAACAGCTTTTTGATCTCATAATTAGGAATCGCCAGATAATATTTATCCTCTTCTGCCATTCCCCGCTGTGTGAGATAACCAGTAGTAAAAAGCACGCTCCAGAGATTTTCTATGGAATTGTCCAGTTCACTGTACGTCAGTTCCTGCCGGATTTCCTTTACAATTGTTTCACCAGCAATCAGACGCTCTATCTCGTCTTTGGTTTTTCCTCCTGCCAGATCAATGAAACGACGCACAATTGCATTTCCGCTTGTGTTAGACCAGTAGTCCTGCGGTCTGGCATTTGGGTCTGCACGCAGATTGTCACAATGACTGATGACATCCCATGGGCAGTAAACATCTTCATTTCCAAATCGGTATCCGTCATACCAGGCTTTCACAGAATCAAAATGATCTGTAAGGCCATAATAGTTCAGCATTTCTTTTACTTCGGAATCTGTGAAGCCAAAGTATTCGTCGAACTGGACGTTGGTAATGGACATTACTTTCAGGTTGTTCAGACCTGTGAATATGCTTTCCTTGGAAATACGGAGGCAGCCGGTGAGTACGGCAAAGTGGAGGTTTTGATTGGTTTTCAGGGCATTTCCAAGAAATTTTCGAATAAGAGAAACCATTTCTTCGTAATAACCATATTGAAAAGCCTTATCCAGGGGAACATCGTATTCATCAATCAGAAGAATGGTCTTTTTGCTATAGTGTTTACTTAATAATTCCGACAGTGTCCGAATGCTTTTATCTAATGCATCTTCAGACATTGCATACACTCCACCTATTTTGCCCTCTGTATTAACTTCAATAAGCTGCTTATATGCTCTCTTGTCTTCTTGCGATAATTTTCCACTGTCTAAAAGGAACTGAAATCGCCTGGCCTCATCTCCTACGATCCCTTTCAATCCCTCTCTCGCAGACTGGAAAGACAGCCCATCTACACCTTTCAGACTTACTGAAATCACCGGATACTGTCCCATGTATTTTTCACATAATTCTTTTTCTTCTGAAATTTTCAATCCTTGAAACAAAGTTTTATCGCAGCCGATTTCGAAAAAATTCTTAAGCATGCTCATATTCAGGCTTTTTCCGAAGCGACGTGGGCGGGTGAAGAGATTTACTTCGCCCCAGTTTCTCAGCAGATCTGCAATCATTTCTGTTTTATCCACATAATAGAAATCTTCCTGAATCAGTTTTTCAAAGTTATCTACGCCGATGGGAAGCTTTTTTTTGTATGCCATTTGACCTCGCCCCTTTCAGAAGTTGTTTGTGTTTATCTTACCATTTGCGTCTTCTGATGGCAAGTTGCGGGGGGAATTTATTTTTTCTTTCGGGCCATCATTCCGCCGATTCGGCCGGTTTCTTTGGCTGAGAGGCTTTTCCAGCCGTTTTCCAGGACTTTGTCCAGGATGCCAAGTTCACGGGCGATTTCGTATTTGGTTTGTTCTTCGGGGGTGAGATTGCCTTGTCTGTAGGCTTCTACTTCTTTGTCTTTGTTCATATGTCATTGCTCCTTTTTGTAAGTTTTACAGTAACTGTTCAGCAGGTACTATTCCGCGAGGCGTTTTTTGTGAACATAGTTCACAGAAAACCCGAGGATTGCGGCGCGAAATCATG
>CAVJRB010000149.1:0-1005 GCA_963651655.1 bacterium
TCCTCTTTGTCTGGATGTTCTGGCAAGAACAGAGGATGGAGAAATCATGGCAGTAGAACATAAAGATTATCCAGTATACGGCGTACAGTTCCATCCGGAATCTGTTATGACGCCAGACGGAAAAAAGATGATAGAGAATTTCTTGAAAGGAGCAGAAAAATGATCAGAGAAAGCATTATCAAATTATCCAAAAAACAGGACTTAACATATCAGGAAGCAGAAGAGGTTATGGATGAGATTATGAGCGGAAAAGCAACTCCGGTTCAGATGTCCGCTTATCTGACTGCATTAGCATTAAAAGGTGAGACCATTGACGAGATTACAGCATCCGCAGCAGGCATGAGAGCACACTGCATTAAGCTGCTCCATGACATGGATGTGCTGGAAATCGTGGGAACAGGCGGAGACGGTTCCAATTCCTTTAATATTTCCACAACTGCTTCCCTGGTGATCTCAGCAGGCGGCGTACCGGTAGCAAAACACGGAAACCGTGCCGCTTCCTCCAAATCCGGTGCTGCGGATGTGTTAGAAGCACTTGGTGTAAAGATCACCATTCCGCCGGAAAAAAGCCAGGAGCTTCTGGAAAAAATCGGAATCTGTTTCCTGTTTGCCCAGAATTACCATATTGCCATGAAATATGTAGCGCCGATTCGTAAAGAGCTGGGAATCCGCACCGTATTTAATATTCTTGGACCTCTTAGCAACCCGGCTGGGGCCAATATGGAGCTGATGGGTGTTTATGATGAGGCACTTGTACAGCCGCTGGCACAGGTTATGGCAAACTTAGGCGTGACAAGAGGAATGGTGGTATTTGGACAGGACAGCCTGGATGAGATCTCTATGAGCGCACCTACTTCTGTATGCGAGATCAAGGATGGAAAATTTACTTCCTATGTATTGACTCCGGAGCAGTTCGGATATGAGCGCTGCAAAAAAGAGGAGCTTCAGGGAGGAACCCCACAGGAAAACGCCGCAATCACAAGAGCAATCCTGGAAGGCCAGGAG
>CAVJRB010000149.1:1060-2244 GCA_963651655.1 bacterium
GGCCAGGAGACTGGGGCAAAACGCCAGGCAGTCTGCCTGAATGCTGGTGCAGCACTTTATATTGCAGGAAAGGCAGATGATCTTGCTGCCGGAGTGAAGCTGGCAGAAGAGCTGATCGACAGCGGCGCAGCCTTGAAGAAGCTGGAAGAGTTTATTGCAATGAGCAATATGGAATAATATAATAGAAAAAGATTTTATAACAAAAATGATAAAATAAAACAGCAGTAGGAGATATCATGAGCATTTTAACGGAAATAGCAGCACGAACCAGGAAACGGATTGAAGAAGAGAAATTTAAGGTTCCAACAAGAGTCCTAATGTCACAGTTGGATTCGGAACTGGCGAAGCATGCAATGGAAAAGCAGAGTTTTCTGGATGCTTTAAGAAAGCCGGGAATGTCTTATATCTGCGAGGTGAAAAAGGCGTCCCCCTCCAAAGGGCTGATCGCACCGGATTTTCCTTATCTGAATATTGCAAAAGAGTATGAGGCAGCAGGTGCTTCCGCAATTTCCTGCCTTACAGAGCCCTTTTACTTTCAGGGGTCTGACAGGTATCTGCAGGAGATTGCCGGGAATGTGAATATCCCGGTGCTTCGCAAGGACTTTACGGTAGATGAGTACATGATCTATCAGGCCAAGGCTTTTGGCGCTTCAGCAGTGCTTCTGATCTGTGCCATTCTGGACAATGCACAGCTGAAAGCTTTTGGAGAACTGGCGCAGGATCTGGGACTGGATGCCCTGGTGGAAGCCCATGATGAGTGGGAAGTAGACCGGGCGCTGAATCTCGAGGCGAAGATCGTGGGAGTGAACAACCGGAATCTTCATGATTTTACCGTAGATATGGAAAACAGTGTGCGGCTTCGAAAGATGGCACCGGAGAATACGGTATTTGTCTCAGAAAGCGGAATTAAAACATCTGAGGATATTCGTATTTTGTACCAGAATAGAGTGGATGCCGTACTCATCGGCGAAACCCTTATGCGAAGCCCGGATAAGAAGGCAGCGCTTGAGGAACTGAATAAAGACATTGTTTAAAAAGTGAAAAGGAACAGAATAATATGGCAAAATTAAAAATCTGCGGACTGACATGTGAAGCAGATGTTGCAGCAGTAAATGAAGTGAAGCCAGACTTCGCCGGATTCGTAATAGAGGTACCGGGAAGACGCCGAAGCATTACCCCAGAAC
>CAVJRB010000149.1:2254-5410 GCA_963651655.1 bacterium
CTGGTTAAGGGACTGGATGAAGAGACACTTCCGATAGGCGTGTTTGTGGATGCTCCGCCGGAACTGCCCATCTCATTACTAAGAGATGGAACCCTGTGGGCAGCACAGCTTCACGGAAACGAGGACGAAGACTACATTGAAAAGATCCAGAACATGACCGGAAAGCCCGTGATCAAGGCATTTTCCATCAAAACTCCGGAGGACGTAAAGCGTGCTCTTCGAAGTCCTGCCGACTATATCCTCCTGGATCAGGGAGCCGGCGGAACCGGAGAAACCTTTGACTGGGATCTGGTTCCCCCTGTAAAACGCCCCTTTTTCCTGGCAGGCGGCCTTGCCCCGGAAAACCTTCGAACTGCCATTGCAAAGCTGCATCCCTGGGCGGTAGATATCAGCAGCAGCCTTGAAACCGATGGCAAAAAAGACCCAGCCAAAATCCGCCAGCTCTCCAAAATGTTAAAACAGATCAACACCCTGGAAGCTTACAAAAAAGAGCGCGAGGCAGATTACTAAAGTATAAAAGAAAGGAACAACACCATGTCAAAAGGAAGATTTGGAATCCACGGCGGTCAGTACATTCCCGAAACCCTGATGAACGCCGTAATTGAACTAGAAGAAGCCTACAACCATTACAAAGATGACCCCGAATTCAACCGGGAGCTTACCGAGCTTTTAAATGAATACGCCGGCCGTCCTTCCCGCCTCTACTACGCAGCCCACATGACTGAAGACTTAGGCGGCGCCAAAGTATATCTTAAGAGAGAAGATTTAAACCACACAGGCGCCCACAAAATCAACAACGTCTTAGGCCAGGTTCTCCTCGCCAAAAAGATGGGAAAAACCCGTGTGATCGCAGAAACCGGAGCCGGCCAGCACGGTGTTGCAACTGCCACCGCAGCAGCCCTCATGGGAATGGAATGTGAAGTCTTCATGGGAAAAGAGGACACCGAACGCCAGGCCTTAAACGTATACAAAATGCGCCTCCTTGGTGCCAAAGTCCATCCTGTAACCTCCGGAACCGCAACTCTGAAGGACGCCGTATCCGAAACCATGCGCGAGTGGACCAACCGAATCGCTGACACCCACTACGTACTTGGCTCCGTTATGGGCCCCCATCCTTTCCCAACCATTGTCCGTGATTTCCAGGCAGTCATTTCCAAAGAAATCAAAGAGCAGATGCTGGAAAAAGAGGGAAAGCTCCCGGACGCAGTTCTTGCATGCGTAGGCGGCGGCTCCAACGCCATCGGAACCTTCTATCATTTTATTGAAGACAAAGATGTACAGCTTATCGGCTGTGAGGCAGCAGGAAGAGGCGTCAATACAGCAGAAACAGCAGCTACCATCGCCACAGGCAAGCTTGGCATTTTCCACGGAATGAAATCCTATTTCTGCCAGGACGAGTACGGCCAGATCGCTCCCGTATACTCTATTTCCGCAGGTCTGGATTACCCGGGAATCGGACCGGAGCATGCTCATCTTTATGACACCGGACGCGCCCAGTATGTGCCGGTAACCGACGAGGAAGCGGTAGAAGCGTTTGAATATCTTTCCAGAACAGAAGGCATCATTCCGGCAATCGAAAGCGCCCACGCAGTTGCCTATGCAAGAAAAATCGTACCAAAGATGAGAAAAGACCAGAGCGTTGTCATCACCATTTCTGGCCGCGGCGACAAAGACTGCGTGGCAATTGCAAGATACAGAGGGGAGGATATCCATGAGTAACAAAATCACAGAAGCGTTTGCAAAAGGAAAAGCATTTATTCCGTTTATTACCTGCGGAGATCCGTCACTGGAAATCACAGAGCAGCTGGTATACGCAATGGAAGAGGCAGGGGCAGACCTGATCGAGCTTGGAATTCCATTTTCCGATCCCACAGCAGAAGGTCCTGTGATCCAGGAAGCCAATGTCCGCGCATTAAGCGGCGGCGTAACCACAGATAAGGTTTTTGACATGGTAGCAAAAATCCGTCAGAAAACAGCCATCCCTATGGTGTTCATGACCTATGCCAATGTTGTTTTTTCCTATGGAACAGAGCGTTTCATAAAGAAGGCAGCAGAAGTGGGAATGGATGGACTGATCCTTCCGGATGTACCTTTTGAGGAAAAAGAAGAATTTGACATCGTATGCAAACAGTACGGTCTGGATCTGATCTCCCTGATCGCTCCAACCTCCCATGAGCGTATTACCCAGATTGCAAAAGAGGCAAACGGCTTTGTATACTGCGTATCTTCCCTTGGTGTAACTGGAACCAGAACACAGATCACAACGGATATCGGAGCTATGGTAAAGCTTGTAAAAGCAGCCAAGGATATTCCCTGTGCAGTTGGCTTTGGAATTTCCACCCCGGAACAGGCAAAGAAGATGGCAGCCCAGTCTGACGGTGCTATTGTAGGATCTGCTATTGTGAAGCTGTGCGCAGCCTACGGGGAAAACTGTGTTCCTTATGTAAAGGAATATGTGAAATCCATGAAGGATGCAGTCAGAGAAGCCTAAAAAATTGAGAAGTACAGACAAAAATTTTTTTGTCGGATAAGATTCTAAAAAGAGTATAAAAGAGGGCAAAAGCGTTGACAATTTGCCCTCTTTTTTTTATAGTATCATATGTGAATCAAATTTTATGTGTAAAATAAGGTAATGAAAAAGAGGAATGAAGTTGGAGAAAAAACTGGTATTTATTTTTAATCCCAAAGCAGGGAAAGGAAAAATCAAAACATCTCTGATGGAGATTGTAGATATCTTCAACAAAGGCGGCTATGAAGTGATCATCCGTGCAACTCAGGCCCCCAGAGATGCCTACGAACAGGTGAAAAAATATGCAGACCAGGTAGATCTGATCGTCTGCAGCGGCGGTGACGGTACCCTGGATGAAGTGGTAACCGGAATCACCGAGGTGGGAAGCAATGTGCCAATCGGCTACATTCCTGCCGGAAGCACCAATGATTTTGCCAACAGTCTTTTTATGCCCAAGAACATGCTGGATGCTGCGTCTATGATCATGGACGGGGAGATCTATAAGTGTGATGTTGGAAGATTCAATCATCAGACCTTTGCATATGTGGCTGCCTTTGGCCTTTTTACAGATGTGTCCTACGAGACCAGCCAGGACCTGAAGAACATTCTTGGCCATCTGGCTTATGTTCTGGAGGGTGCCAAGAGAC
>CAVJRB010000150.1:0-3376 GCA_963651655.1 bacterium
GTGTAGAAGGTATGTCAAAGCTTCTTGATCCGGTGGATCTGATCTATCTGGATCCCATGTTTCCGGCAAGACAGAAATCCAGCCTGATCAACAAAAAACTGCAGCTGATCCAGAAACTGGAGCCGCCCTGCTCAGAGGAAACCGATCTTTTTGACGCGGCCATCAGCGCCAGCCCCTCCAAGATCATTGTAAAACGCCCTCTGAAAAGTGAATTTCTCGCCGGGCGAAAGCCATCCTACACACTAAATGGGAAAGCCATCCGCTACGACTGTTACACCCTTTGATTTCTGCAGCATTTCCCGTCTGTACTTTTCTTCTGTTTGTGATATACTTATAAGAAGTTAGAAACAGCTAATCAAGTCGCACAATACTTCTGAAACAGGAGACCTCACCAATGAACAGCAGACAACATATATGCACAAATCTTCACGATAACCTTTGCCAGATCCACCATTTTCAAAACGAAACCGGGGAGGGCACCATCACCCTTTACCATATTTTTCCCGGCGTGATGCTTGCTTACAATGATTTTCACATGAGCTATTATGACTCCGCCTATATCCCGGATCAGGATGTTTTCTGCATCGACTATTGCCAGGAGGGGCGGCTGGAATATCCGGCGGGCAAAAACGCCTACTCCTATGTGGAGGCCGGGGACCTGAAGCTGGACCGGCGTCTGACCCATGTGGAGCGGTTCGAGATGCCCCTTTCCCATTACCACGGAATCATGGTTGCGGTGGACTTGAAAACTGCTGTCCAAAGCCTTCCCCTGGAAATCAAAGATTTTCCGGTGGACTTAAAAGCACTGCAGCAGAAATTCTGCCCGGACATTTATCCCAATGTGCTTCATGATCCCGTTTATGTGGAACACATTTTCGGAGAACTTTGTCACGTACCCGAAAACATAAAATTCCCGTACTTTAAAATAAAGATTCTGGAGCTGTTTTTGTACTTAGAAGCCCTGGAGGTTTCCCCTTCCCCCAGCGAAAAGCCCTATTTTTACAAAACGCAGGTGGAAAAAACCAAAGCCATGAAGCAGTTTCTGGAAAAAAATTTTCAGAAAAGCTATACCCAGGAAGCACTGGCAAAGGAATTCGATCTGCCCCTTACGGCCATGAAACAGTGCTTTAAATCCATTTACGGAATGCCCATTGGCACCTGGCTTTTGCAGTACCGCATGAATTATGCGGCAGAGCGGCTTCTGGCCAGTCCAGATATCACCATTGCAGACCTGGCAGGAGAGACAGGCTATGACAGCCAGAGTAAATTTGCCATGGCCTTTCGGAAAGTGATGGGGATGTCCCCAACGGAATACAAAAAGCAGAAAAAGCTGCTCTAAAAAGAGTTTAAAGCACTTCACAGTCTTTTGTCCAATTGGGACCAAGCCGACTATACGGGGCAGACAAATGCAGAATAGAAATGATAGAATCAGAACAGTTAGTAGAAACTAATTGTTCTTTTTTTATGGAAAGGAGAGTGCAAAATGAAAGAACAGCCAAAGAAACAAAACTTTCTGTCCTGCCTGTTGGCCTACGCAAAGGAAAGCAAATCCAAAATGATTCTTTCCGTTATTTTATCCGTGATCAGCATTGTGTCAGGATTTATCCCCTTTTACTGTTTCTACCGGATCCTCAGTCTTTTCGTGGATAATACTGTTTCCCCACAGGCGGTCATGGCCTGGAGCATGGGAGCTCTTGCAGCATATCTGGTAAAAATCCTCTGCTTCGGCCTGTCCACAACAGCCAGCCACTATGCAGCCTACCACATCCTGGAGGGACTTCGAAACCGGGTGACAGAGCGTTTTTTGAAAGCGCCCCTTGGGGAAGTCACCAAGCACAGCATCGGCGAAATCAAGGGCATCATGGTGGACAAAATCGAGGAAATCGAGCCGCCGCTTGCCCATATGATTCCGGAGGGAAGCGGGCATATTGTGCTGCCAGTTGTGAGCATGATTGCCCTTGCCTCCATTGATATCAGACTGTTTCTGGCCTCCCTGATCACCTTCCCCTTATCCTTTGTCCGCATGGGACTTACCTTCAAGATCAGCGGCCAGAACTTTGACAAATACAACCAATCTGTCGCCCAGATGAACAGCAATATCGTGGAATATGTGGACGGCATCGAGGTGATCAAAGCCTTCGGCCGCACCGGACAGTCCTACGAAAAATTTTCCAGTTCCATTTTAAACTACAAAACCTTTGTTATTAAATGGCTTTCCTCCACCTGGGTGACCATGAAGCTGGCATTTGCCCTGTTTCCCTCCACCTTGCTTGGCGTGCTGCCGGTAGCTCTGGCCCTTGGCGCAAAGGGAACCATAACAGCTCCGCAGGCCGCGCTGGCGGTCATGCTCTCCATGTCCATGGTAGGATCCCTTGCCAAGCTTGAGGTCATGGGAAATGAAGTGAAAAAGGTTCAGCTTACCGTGGAGGAGCTGCAGCAATACCTGGAAATGCCCGAGCTTCCGGAAAAAGAAAATCCGACAACGCCGCAAAGTTATGACATCGAACTAAAGAACGTCCGTTTTTCCTATGAAGCAAGCGAAGTGCTCCACGGCATCAGCCTGACCCTCCCAAGGAACAGCTTCACCGCACTGGTAGGTCCGTCCGGAGGAGGAAAATCAACACTGGCAAAGCTGATTTCCAGATTCTATGACGTAACCGAAGGAAGTATTGCCATCGGTGGAACGGACATCCGCGACATGTCCCTTTCCCAGCTCTCCGACACTATCAGCTTCGTTGCCCAGGATAATTTCCTGTTCCGCTGTTCCCTTAAGGAAAATATCCGTATGGGAAATCCAAAAGCTACAGATGAAGAAGTTTACGCCGCAGCAAGAGCCGCACAGTGTGAAGAGTTTATCCAAAAGCTTCCCCAGGGCTATGACACCCCTGCAGGAGATGCTGGAAAACGGCTTTCCGGCGGCGAAAAGCAGAGAATCGCCATTGCAAGAATGATGCTGAAAAATGCGCCTATGATTATTCTGGACGAAGCAACCGCCTTTACAGACCCGGAGAACGAGGACAAGATCCAGAAAAGCCTTCGGGAGCTTACCCGGGGCAAAACATTGCTTGTAATCGCCCACAGGCTTTCCACCATCAAAAATGCGGACAACATTATTGTTTTAAACAACGGCCGGATCGAGGCGCAGGGCACCCAGGAGGAGCTTCTGAAGGATTGTCCGTTATACCGCAGCATGTGGGAAGCACACATTGGAGCCAAAAACTGGTCTGTTGGAAAGGAGATGGCATAGTATGTTTCGAACGATCAAACGAATGATTCGCTGGTGCGGTGATTTCCGCCAAAAGCTTTACATAGGATTTGTATTTTCCTTCTTTTCCCATCTGTTTGCGGCCATGTCGGTTATGGTAGCAGCTTATAC
>CAVJRB010000151.1:0-3634 GCA_963651655.1 bacterium
TATGACCTGATTTTTATGGATATTCAGATGCCGAAGATGGATGGCTATACCGCTACCAGGGAGATCAGAACCCTGCCAGACAACCGGAAGGCAAATATTCCGATTGTTGCCATGACAGCTAATGCCTTTGAGGAGGATAAGAGAAAATCATACGAATCCGGTATGAACGGCCATATTATTAAGCCTATCAACCTTGATGTGATCGCAAGGGTGCTGGATGGGATTTTTGATGGGAGGAAGCCATAAAACAGGTATGGCAAAAAAATAGAAAAATATGGAAATGAAAGTAATTGCACACATAAAAAGTGATTTTCCCACAAAGTTTGGAATCCCCCACCAAAGCGGCAGGATAGCCGAGTTGAAAGCGGACATTGTATTCGAGCCGGAATACCAGGTGGCGGAGGCTTTTCGGGGAATTGAACAGTACACCCACCTGTGGCTGATCTGGGAATTTTCCCAGGCAGTGCGAAAAGAATGGTCGCCTACCGTGAGGCCGCCAAGACTTGGGGGAAATACCCGAAAAGGCGTTTTTGCCACAAGATCCCCCTTTCGGCCCAATCCCATTGGCCTTTCCAGTGTGAAGCTGGAAGGCGTGGAATTTACCAGCCAGGGGCCAGTCCTTCATGTGTCCGGTGCGGATCTGATGGATGGGACGCCGATTTATGACATTAAGCCCTATCTGGCCTATGTGGACAGCCACCCGGAGGCTTCCGGGGGCTTTACAGACCAGATACAGGACCATAAGCTGAAGGTGGATTTTCCTGCGGGGCTTCTGGAGCAGGTTCCAAAAGAGAAAAGGGCGGCACTTCTGGCCGTTCTTGCAAATGACCCAAGGCCTGGCTATCAGAAGGATCCCAACCGGGAGTACGGAATGTCCTTTGGAAATCAGGACATTCATTTTAAGGTGGATGGAGAGCTTTTGCAGGTAATTCGTATTGAGGATGAAAAAAAACTTGCAAAAAGTCGGATTTTCTCATAAAATGGAGAAAAAGTTTTTCGAGGAGCACAAGGATTATGAAAAAAGTAGTAAAGTTTGGCGGAAGCTCCCTTGCTAATGCGGAGCAGTTTGAAAAAGTGGGAGACATTATCAGAAGTGAGGAGAGCAGACGTTTCGTTGTTCCATCCGCACCTGGCAAGAGATTCGACGGTGATACCAAGGTAACAGACCTTCTGTACAGCTGTTATGATGCAGCTGCAAAGGATGGGGATTTCGAGAAAATCTTAGAAGAGATCAAATCCCGTTACAATGAGATTATTAAAGGTCTTTCCCTTACCTTTTCCCTGGATGAGGATTTCCAGGTGATCAAAGAGAACTTTAAGGCACAGATCGGCAGAGATTATGCAGAACTGGACAGATGTATCCGGTTTCCTTGTAACAGACCCAAGAATCGTGAAGGATCCTGCCGTGATCGAGACCATCACTTACCGTGAGCTTCGCGAGCTTTCCTACATGGGAGCCACTGTTCTTCACGAGGATGCGATTTTCCCTGTAAGAAAAGAGGGAATCCCGATCAACATCCGCAACACCAACCGTCCGGACGACAAAGGTACCTTTATTGTAGAGAGCACCTGCCGCAAGCCAAAATACACCATTACCGGTATTGCAGGCAAGAAGGGATTCTGCTCCATCAACATTGAGAAGTCCATGATGAACAGCGAAATCGGCTTTGGCAGAAAGGTGCTTCAGGTATTCGAGGATCAGGGAATCAGCTTCGAGCATGTTCCATCCGGAATCGACACCATGACGGTATACGTTCACCAGGATGAATTCGAGGAAAAAGAGCAGCAGGTAATCGCAGGAATCCATCGTCTGGTTCAGCCGGATTTCGTGGAGATGGAATCTGACCTGGCACTGATCGCAGTGGTTGGCCGCGGAATGAAATCCACAAGAGGTACTGCAGGAAGAATATTCTCTGCACTGGCACATGCCAATGTAAACGTGAAGATGATCGACCAGGGATCCAGTGAGCTGAACATTATCATCGGTGTGGAGAACCGTGATTTTGAGAATGCAGTGAAGGCAATTTATGATATTTTTGTGCTGACACAGATGTAAGGCAGGTATAAAGTTTAAGAAAATAAATCAGGAGTTGTAAGCCTCCTTTCCCATCAAATGTGTGGAAATATTGGCTTATGGCTCCTTTTTTCCTTTATATATGATATACTGGATGCATTGGTGAAAACAGGGCGGGCCGAAACTTGCCTGAACCATAATGACAGATTGCGACAGGAGCATGGCATGGAGAAACCAGTAACACGAATATCAGTGAGAAATCTTGTAGAATTTATATTGCGAAGCGGGGATCTTGACAGCCGCAGGGGAACGATGGACAAAGAGGCCATGCTAAAAGGCAGCAGACTCCACCGCAAGCTTCAGAAGCAGATGGGCGGTGATTACCGGGCTGAGGTGGCACTGAAACGCGAGTGCAGCTATGAGGACCTTTCCATCCAGGTGGAAGGCCGGGCCGACGGCATTTTCACAGAGGAGGAAACTACCTGGATCGATGAGATCAAGGGAATCTACGGAAATGTGGAAAAGCTGGAGCAGCCAGTGGCTGTTCACAAGGCCCAGGCCATGTGCTACGGCTATATTGTGGCCATGGAGGAGAATCTGTCCTCCATTGGAATCCAGATGACTTACGCTAATCTGGACACCGAAGAGATAAAACGGTTCCGCGAGATTTTTTCCATAGAAGATTTGAGTGACTGGTACCAAAAACTTCTGGATGAATATCACAAGTGGCTGAGTTACAGCTTGAAATGGAAGAAGGAACGAAACGAATCCCTGCAGAATCTGGAATTTCCCTTCCCATACCGGGAAGGTCAGCGGAAAATGGTGGGAAGCGTCTACCATTCCATTAGCGCTGGCAAACAGATTTTTATCCAGGCTCCAACAGGGGTTGGAAAAACCATGTCCACCATTTTCCCGGCTGTCCGTGCAGTGGGCGAGGGAAAAGGGGAGACCATTTTTTACCTTACCGCCAAGACCATCACCAGAACTGTAGCAGAGGAGGCTTTTGCGGTTCTTCAGGAAAAAGGCATGAAATACAAGGTGGTAACCATCACAGCCAAGGATAAGCTCTGTTTTATGGAGGAGACGAAATGTGATCCTGCCCATTGTCCCTATGCCAAAGGCCATTTCGACCGGGTCAATGATGCGGTTTATGAGCTGTGGACCTCCTCTCATGTTTACGACAGGCAGACCATCCTTGGCCAGGCCGAGAAGCGGCAGGTGTGCCCCTTTGAGATGTGTCTGGATCTGGCGCTGTGGGTGGATGCAGTGATCTGCGATTATAATTATGTGTTTGATCCTACGGTGCATCTGAAACGGTTTTTCGGGGAAGGCGTGGGCGGAGACTATATTTTTCTCATTGATGAGGCCCACAATCTGGTGGAGCGCGGCCGTGAAATGTACAGCGCTGCCATCTGCAAAGAGGATGCAGTGCTGGCTCGCCAGAAAATGAAGGACAAGGCACCGAAGCTGTATCGGTCTCTTGGAAAGCTGAACCATCAGCTGAAGGAACTGCAGGAAGAATGCGAAACTTACAGAATCCTTCCGGGAACAGGCGCCATTACTATGATGGTTTTGAAAATCCAGGGAGAATTTGATATGTTCCTGGAAGAACATAAAGAT
>CAVJRB010000151.1:3644-5935 GCA_963651655.1 bacterium
TAAAGATGCAGAACTGGAAGACGAGGTACGGCAGTTTTATTTTGATGTGCGGAATTTTCTGAACATTGCAGAGCTGGTGGATGAGAACTACGTGGTTTATGCGGAAAATGGAGCGGACGGGCGTTTCCGGCTGAAGCTGTTCTGTGTGAATCCGGCAGCCAATCTGGGAGAGTACCTGAAAAAAGGCCGCAGCGCTGTGTTCTTTTCCGCAACCCTTCTGCCTATGAGCTATTATCGGAAGCTTTTAAGCTGCAGGGAGGATGACTACGGGATTTACGTGGAATCTCCTTTTTCCCAGGAAAAACGCTGCATCCTGAATGCCTGTGACGTGAGCACCTTATACACCCGCCGCAGCTACGAGGAATACCGCAGAATCGCGGAATATATTGCAAAAACAGTGTGGCAGAAAAAGGGAAACTATATGGTATTTTTCCCATCCTACAAGATGCTGGAAGAGGTTTACCAGATTTTTGACGAAGAATTTTCCGTAAACTGGGTGCGCTGCATCTGTCAGAACAGCTCCATGAAGGAAAGCGAAAGGGAAGAATTTCTGGAAGAGTTCGAGCACAATCAGGATTCCCTTGTGGCTTTTTGCATTATGGGAGGGATTTTTTCAGAGGGGATCGACCTGATGGGAGAGAAGCTGATCGGAGCCATTATGGTGGGAACCGGGCTGCCCCAGCTGGGAAATGAAAGGGAAATCCTGCGCTCTTTTTACAGTGAAAAGGGAGAGAACGGATTCGATTATGCGTATCGCTATCCGGGGATGAACAAGGTACTGCAGGCAGCCGGCCGGGTGATCCGCACAAGAGAGGATAGAGGCGTGATCCTGCTTCTGGATGAGCGCTTCCGGCAAAGAGAGTACAGCAGCCTTTTCCCCGTAGAGTGGAATGACCGGAAAACCTGCACCTTGTCCAATGTGGAGGAGCAGCTGAAACGGTTCTGGGAAATGGCAAAATAAAGAAACAGTTGCACTGTGGTGGAAAAACAGTTATACTGCCCTTAACCAAAAAGGAGAACAGAATGAAAAAAGTGCAGTATTTGAAAATTATGGCTGCGGCGATTCTGGGAATATCCGGAATGCTCGCGCTGCAGCCAGGAATTCTGACTGGGGAAAAGCTGACAGCCACGGTTTATGGGGCAGAGCAGGAGCTGGCAGATGGGAACAGCGAGAATCTGTCTGTTTTTGAGAATAGCGGCAAATATATAAAAAAAGAGGACGACGGGCTTTACTGTGTGGACCAGGATGGTTCTCCGGATAGCCGATGCGCAGTTCATTATTTTGATCATTTTGCAATAGATGGAAAGGTTTTGGACGGCTATTACTATCACGATGAGAAAGGACGGCTGGCGCTGGAAGGCGGCATTCACTATGTTTCCAGAATGCGGTGCCAGGGACAGCTGTTTGATGGCTATTATTATTTTGATGAGCAGACCGGAAGCTTATCTTCTGGCGGCGTGACGGTTCAGGGGCTGACCGTGGAGACAGACGGAAAAATAAAAGAGCTGGTAAAGCCAGGCACAGACAGTCTGGAAAAAAAGCTGGAAGAGCTGCTAGGCGGTTTTGAAGGGCAGTGGAGCGTCTATGTGAAAGATTTAGGCAGCGGCGAACAGTTTTCCATCAACAATCAGTCTATGACTTCGGCGAGCCTGATCAAGGCATTTGTCATGGCAGCCAGCTATGAAAATATGGATAGCCTCCGTGTGCAGGAGGGAACAATCCTGAAAGCAGAACCCCTCAGCGATACCGTTCTGAACAAGCTGTACGCACTGACGGAGAACATGGTAACCTTCAGCGACAATGAATCCTTCAATGAGATGGTAAGGCTTCAGACTCCGTCCATGCAGTTTAATGCAGGGGCAAGGGTGATCAACCGTTTTCTTCGGGGCCAGGGCTATCAGGAAACCGCTGTGCTGCACACTCTTGCGCCTTCCAGTACAGAGCCGGTGGGACTGGGCGGCAGCAACACCACATCTGTGGAGGACTGCGGAAAACTGCTGGAGAGCATTTACCGGGGCGAGTGCGTCAGTGAGGAAGCTTCCAGCCAGATGCTGTCCTTCCTCCTTATGCAGGATACAAGAACCAAGATCCCAGGCGGTCTTACGGATTCCATCACCATAGCCAACAAAACCGGGGAAAACGACAGCAATCAGCATGACATTGCCATTGTATACGGAGACCGGACGGACTATATTCTGTGCGTGATGTCGGAAAATGGAGGCACGGAAGAGACCGCTGTTTCCAATATCCGGATGATCTCAGCGCTGACGTATTATGCACTGAACTGGTA
>CAVJRB010000152.1:0-2986 GCA_963651655.1 bacterium
AGTCAGAATGATTTGAGAAAACAGCATATAAAAACAACCGCTCTGGTTGCGGGAATTGTAGTTTTGTTAATATTGTTATTGTTTTTGCCTATGAGAAAAAACAGAAGGCTCCGAAAGGGGGACCGGGGTGAAGGAGAAGAGGACAGGTAAGAAAGACAGAAAGCTGCTGTGGGGAACCATCATCATAAGCATGGTTCTTTCCCTTATGATTTTTTATGTATTGTATAACGCGAATAACAAATACATGACAAGAGAAGAAAAGGCCATACACGGAATTCTCTACGCTGACGGTTCCTACGACAGCCTTCCGGTTTACTATCTTTCCAGGGAATGGGAATACTATCCGGATGTGCTGCTTACCCCAGAGGATGACCTGGAGAAATATTATTTCCGGTATCTTTCCATCGGGGAATACGGCGGAATGGAGTTGGATGACAGAAATGGAAATCCTTATGGAAGCGGAACCTACCGGCTTCGAATCATGCTGCCCTCGGAAGAGCATACCTATGGCCTGTATCTGCCGGAGATTTTTTCTGCATATAATCTGTATGTGGACGGCAAGCTGATCGAGCAGGTGGGCAATCCGGACCCGGATCACTATGAAGAGCGGATCCAGCACAGAATGTTTACCTTCAAAGGGCATACCTCTGTGGAGATCATGATCGCAGTGACGGATAAAGATTCTGCGTCTCCGGGAATTCAGTATGTTCCAGCCTTTGGCAATCCTCTGAAGGTTAATACCGTAAGGGGAATCCCGGTATTTCTCAATTCCTCTGTTTTTACCCTGGTTCTTCTGGTGCTGATCTTCTCCGTATGGGCGTTTTTCAGAACCAGAAGCCGGGCAAATGCACTGTTTGCAGGAGTGTGCGTCTGTGTCCTTGGATACACCTGCTATCCCCTTTTGCATACCTATCTGGCTTTGCGGGTACAGCCCTGGTTCAGCCTGGAAATGCTGTTTTATTATCTCACATTTCCGGCCATGCTGCTTCTGGAGCATGAGATCACAGGCAGGAAATACAAATGGGTGTGGTGGCTGGTTGGCTTTACTGCTGCGGCTGGCATTGGCGCTACAGTTGCCGGGATTTTTGCAGGAGGAATGGAAACGGCGGCATTGTCCTACGGAGTGTCGGCTGTGACAGAGGTTTTGAAATGGTTTACTGCCATATGCCTGGTGGTGGTCGCCTTTTTTTACACAGAAGGAATCCGCGGGCTTTTGCTGCTTGCAGGGACAGTGCTCTATGCCTCTTCTCTGGCAGCAGACCGGATCTGGCCTTTATATGATCCCATTATCGGCGGATGGTTCCCGGAATGGGGCGGTACCATTCTGGCTGGCGTGTTTGGGGTAATTTTGTGGCGGGAGCTTACAGACGGATACCGGATGCGGCTGATCTACGAGGAGCAGTCCAGACAGATGGAGCTGCGCCTGATGATGCAAAAGGAGCACTACGAGAAGCTGACTGGCGCGTTGGAGGAAGCAAGCCGGACAAGGCACGATCTGCGTCAGTACATCCGTACCGCTTCCATGCTGCTGGAAGAGGAGCATTATGAACAGCTTCGGGAGTATTTCCATCAATTTGCAAAGGAGAGCAGTGAGAAAATGCAGGCACCTATGTGCTACTGCAAAAACATGTCCGTGGATGCCATCCTGCACTACTATGCAGGCCAGCTGGAAGATGCAGGAGTAAGCTTTCACCATTCGATTGAAGTGCCCCAGAAGATGAAGATTACAGACCTTGATATCTGCAGGATTTTTGGAAATCTTCTGGAAAATGCGGTGCGAGCGGTGAAAGCGGACAAAGAAACCGAGGAGCCCTATGTAAACTGCATCTGCAGGGTCCGCATGGGAAAGCTTCTCATTGATATTGAAAACAGCTATTCAGGGGAAGTGCGAAGAAACGGGGATGTTTTTTATTCCACAAGCCACAGCGGCCAGGGAATTGGGACAGCCTCCGTCAGCAAAACAGCTGAGAAATACGAAGGCTATGCAGATTTCGAAGCATCAGAGGGCGTTTTTCGAGCAAATGTATTTATCCCTCTGGAAAACAGCGGATCATGAGAACAGATAATTCAGGTATTCCTTCTTGATGGCATTGGCACCGCGCTTGCGGATCTGCACCACCTCCTGGTTGTCCAGAAGAAAGCTGTCCTCAAGGGTCTTGTGGATGCGGTCCATGTTCACAAGACAGCCCCGGTAGCAGGAGAGAAAGCAGGGAAGATCCTGGATCAGCTCCTCAAATTTCTGAAAGGTAAGATAAGTGCGCAGAACCCCGGCGTCGGTGTGAAGCTGGACGGCATTGTGGAAGGTATCTGCATATAATATGGTTTTTACAGGGACCCGCACAGGTGTACGGTCACAGATCACTTCAATGTACCGCACGTCCTGTGCGTTTTTGATCTGGATGGTGTCAAGGACCTTCATAAGCTTGGCGGTGTCAAGGGGCTTCAGAAGATAGTAGGCCGCCTGCACGTCATAGCTGGCCACTGCGAAGGCGTCGCTGCTGGTGACAAAGATTAAGGAGCAGGAGTCGCCTGCCTCACGGATGCGCACCGCCACGTCCATGCCGTTGTCCTGGTCCATGTAGATATCAAGGAAAATCAGGTCATATTTGCCGGGAGTGTAGGCTTTCCAGAAGGCAGCAGGGGAAGAAAAGCTTTGGATCTGCATCATGATCTGCCGGTCTTCATAATAGTTCTGTGCAGCCCTGCCAAGGGTGTCAAGGTCCTGCTGTACGTCATCGATAATTGCAATGTTCAATGTTATGTATCCTCCATATGAAAGGAAATGCGCTTTCGGATTCCAAATATCACCGAAAGTGTCATCTCGTCCCATGTGTATTGTTTTTTGGAAAAAAATCAGATATAGTGGTCTCAAGGTGGTAAGGTACTTAGAGACCTACATATCATACCACAAAATTCGAAAAAGTGAGGTAGAAAGTTTGAAACAAAGAGGTAGTGGTTAGAGAAGAATAAAATTGCATAGCAAACA
>CAVJRB010000153.1:0-4405 GCA_963651655.1 bacterium
ATTATATTTTTCATTAAAATCTTCAAATAAAACAGAAACACGGGATTCTTTTATTTCTTTAAGTCTTGAATACGCCAATTCAGACTTTACACAATATTGAATTCCCAAGCCGCCTAATGAAAGGAGTTCTTCTAATATATCAATGTCAATTTCATCTCTCACAAAAGCCTTCGCAATATAAAAATATGACGCATTTGCTCTCCATCCTTTTATAACATCATATCCATCTGTTTCTATACCATATTTCTCAATAAATTTCGCGGCTAACATTCTATACCTTTTTGAATCTGCAGCTTCTCTATGTTTCATCAATTCTGCCAGCCACGATAAAATATTGTTTTGCTGGAAATCCAGTATTTTTAAACCGTCTGTTAAAAGTTCAAATTTATGCACCCATCCATTTGATTCATCAGGACGGCAAACTGCCCATTCTTTCGCCAGCTCAATATTTTCCGTTAAATAAAATCCTTTTCCATAATCATGTTTTTCTTCCCCCAAACCATATTCTGGACATACAATCTTATTTGGACTTCCATGAAATAATATAATTTTTCCCATATTTAATACCTTTTCCTATATATGCATTTTTAAATCTCTACCTTTTTCTCATTTATAATAATTCTATTCTACTGTCAGTATATCATACCCGACCTGAATATGATACAGTTTAAAAATTGCCATAAAAAATGCAGAATTGTACTCCCATAACTATTGAATACAATTCCGCATTTAAATTTCTCCAGCTTCTCTACAGCCACCGCCTCAGCACATCCCTGAGCCGTGTCATGTCCAGCGGTTTGGAGATGTGTTCATTCATGCCTGCGTTTTTTGCAAGCAAAATGTCTTCTGCGAAAGCATTTGCTGTCATGGCTACAATAGGGATATTTTTTCCATCCTGTTTGTGCAGGGAACGGATTGCTGCGGTTGCCTCATACCCGTTCATAACAGGCATCTGAATATCCATAAATACCAGGTCGTACTCCCCATCCTTCGCTTTCGCCAGCATTTCCACCGCATCCCTGCCGTTTTCTGCAGTAGCCACTTCCGCCCCGGTCATGCCGATAATTTCCTGGGCAACTTCCCGGTTCAAATCATTGTCCTCCACCAGAAGGATTCTCTTGCCGGAATAATCACAGCTGGCAATATCCGACAGATAGTGTCTTGCCGCTGCACTTGGCTTGCCCTGAACTATATTTTTCAAAGTGGCTGTAAGCCGTGACCGGAACAGCGGCTTGGAAATAAATTCATCCACTCCAGCCTCCCTTGCCTCCTGCTCAATTTCGCCATAATCATACGCAGACAAAATAATGATCGTCACATCTTTTCCCACACGCTTCCGAATCTGCCGCGTGGTCTCAATGCCGTCCATTCCCGGCATCTGCCAGTCAATAATAATTGCAAAATAGTTATCGTTTCTCTCATAACGCTCTGCTGCCCGTTCCACAGCCTCCGCGCCCGAAGTTACCCACTCGCCATTAAGACCGATTTCTTCCAGAAGTGCAACCGTGGTTTCGCAGCAGCTGCGGTCATCATCCACCACCAGCACAGGCAGATTGATCAGCTCATCAAGTGCCTCAATTTCCTTATTCTGATGCTTGAGAAAAATTGTAATGGTAAAGCGGCTTCCTTTTCCCACTTCACTTTCCACTTTAATGTTTCCATTCATCATCTGAGCAAAATTCTTCGCAATGGTCATGCCAAGCCCCGTTCCCTGAATCTTGGTTGTCCGCTTATCATCCGCACGGGCAAAAGGCTCAAACAAAATCTTCTGGAACTCTTTGGACATACCGATTCCATTATCCTGAACAACAAACTCATAACAGCCCAGTCCCTTCGAATTTGTGGGAACTTCCCTGATGGTAAAATCAATTCTTCCTCCATCCGGCGTATATTTAACTGCATTAGACAAAATATTCGTCACAAGCTGTTGAATGCGCATGCTGTCTCCGCACACATCTTCATGTTCAATCTGATTAATATGTACGTTAAACTCATGATGATGGATATCCGTCTGTACCTTTGTCATGGAAACCAGATTGTCACAGAGGTCAGATAAATTAGCTGCCACAAATTCGTGGTACGCACCAGCAGGCGCATAGGCAGAATCACTCATGCTCTGACTGTAAAACTGGTAAAAATCATGTTCCAGGTCACAGGCAGCATAGCGGTCTACCAGCTTCGTTGTTCCCTGGATCAGCAGATCCATACGCCTGTTTTTCTCACTAAGCTCTTCGCGCTCCTTATCAACCTGCCTTGTGTACTGTAAGAGCTTTTCTTCTTTGTCAATGTTTACAAAAATTCCTGCCATGCGATAGGCGGTTCCGTCCATCCTTCTGGTAATCTCCGCACTGTCCTGGAACCACTCATAACTGCCGTCAGCCAGACGCATCCGATATTTCACGTTATACTTTGTCTGGTTCGTTTTGTCCCGAATAGCTCCGTAGAAGGCTTCCCGAACTCTTTCTCTGTCATCCGGATAAATTGCTTCATCCCAGACATCCAACCGGTTAGGAAAATCCAGAGTATCATGGTATCCAAGCATAGTCCGAAACTCATGACTGTAATGAATGGATTGGTATTCTCCCATTCTGTCAAATTCCACAGACCAGAATCCAGATTTGATCACCTGGCTGACAAGCTTAAGATTCTCCTGCATCTGATCCATATGCGTTGAAAGAATCCATAAAGGCGTTCCTTTTGCATCCACAGTGTCCTTTTTATAACAGTAAAGGGTAACCACAACACCATCCCCGGACAGCATCTGCATTTCGCCCTTACCGCTGATATATCGAAACCGATCATTGTCAATATAAGCACAGTCATCTCCATAAACCACTTTTTTCAGTGATCCAGAGGTTCTGTTCATAAATTCCTCATAGCTGTACCCAAGATTATGCAGGAAAAATTCACTGATATAAGCAATCGTCAAATTTTCATCATAATATCCTGCAATAAAACCAACGGCGTGATTGTGGTAAATTGTTGATTGTATTGCAGAATAGGCTTCCTCACTAAGCCAAGGTTCATCAACGGAATACAAAAGTTCCTCTTTATATAACTGTTTCTCCATTTTCACTCTACTCCATCTATATAAAAAACACATACTGCAGCATTCGCCATAGTATGTGATCCTATCCCGATTATTCTGCAGCTGGCTGCCATTTTACAGGCCCTATAGTTTTGCGTCACAGCCTTTCGACTGCTTTGCCCATTTATAGATTTGTTTAGAACATTGTATACAATATCTCTCTTAATTGCAATTGTTTTTCAACAGGTTTCCTATTTATTTTTATCCTTTTCGCCCTTTCCCCACGAAAGAAAAGCCTTGTAATTTGTTTCCAAATATAGTACAATTGTACCTACAGATTTGTCCTGTTAGTTTAACGGATAAAACAAGCGCCTCCTAAGCGCTAGCTGTGGGTTCGATTCCCGCACGGGACGCTGTAAAAAAGCGAAATGAATTAGCTGCCTGGCTAACCTCATTTCGCTTTTTTCTTTACTTCTCTTTCATCTTAAACGCAGCCTTCCCATTTTGTTTCACGTTATACAAAGCGGAATCTGCATTTCGGCACAGGGATATGAAATCCTCGCCCTGATCTGGGAAAGCGGCTCCGCCTGCGCTGGCTGACAGCTGTACCTGCTCGCCGGTTGGCAGTGTCAGATGGGAAATCATTCTCTGGAAATCTGCCATGTAGTTCTTTACTTCTTCAATCGTAAGATTCTTTAAATAAACCACAAACTCATCACCGCCATATCGGCCGATAATACTTTCAGCCGGGAAACATTTCTTCATTGTTTCCGCGAAATGCTTCAGACAGAAGTCTCCATTATTGTGCCCATATGTATCGTTATAGCTTTTGAAATTATCTACATCAATAAAAATGAAAACGCCCGGCGTCTTTTTATAAATTTCATCTTCCACAGATTTCTGGAATGCCCTGCGGTTGAAAATCCCCGTAAGGGCATCTATCGCAGACAATCCCATATAAAGCTTCTTATCCTTTTTCTCCAACAGCAAAATAGTCAGCATATACAAAAATGTAAAGCCTACAAGAATGCTGCCGTATACCCCACCCCAGACAGAAAAATGCTGGGTAATATCAGAGATATTTTTATTGGTCAGCTCAACTACCACATACCATCCCGGCATGCCGGAAATTTTCCGGTAAGATATAGTAGATTCCTCACCCCTGATTTCCGCGGAAAATCTGCCGTCCTTTTCACCGGACCGCATGTCCTTTATCCACTGACTGTATGAATATTCATCACTATAGCGGAAATATTTCTGCTGCAGCAAAAGATTATTCCAGCTTCCTGACGCATTAACATCACCGCTGCTGATACAGGTAACATAATTCTGTGAATCCGCATTTAACAATTGGACACTGACTTTTCCCTGAAGCAG
>CAVJRB010000154.1:0-14609 GCA_963651655.1 bacterium
TCATATACGTCTGCCAGGGAAACCGCCTGGGCGGAAATAGGAATCTCTTCTCCCTTCAGACCGTCCGGATAACCGCCGCCGTCATAGCGCTCATGGTGCCAGCGGCAGATCTCATATGCCGTCTTAACCAGAGGCTCATCCTTCTGCTCGAAAGGAAGCTGCTCCAGCATATTGGCGCCTGCCATGGAGTGTCCCTTCATAACCGCAAACTCCTCGGCAGTTAATCTGCCTGGTTTGTTCAGGATCTCATCCGGGATGGTAATCTTGCCAATATCATGGAGAGCAGATGCTGTACTGATCAGTCCGATCTGCTCCTGGCTGATCGAATAGGGATTGTTCTCCTTCTGTACCAGATGGCGCAGAAGCATGTCTGTGATCACCTGAATGTGCAGAACATGAAGTCCGCTCTCGCCATTACGGAACTCTACAATATGAGAGAGAATGCTGATCATCAGCTTGCTGCTTTTCTCTTTCTCATAGATCTGATTGCTTACGATACTTGTCATTCGCCGCTGCTTTGCACCCAGCAGAATCGCGTTCGCGGAACGACGGCGAACCATGTTGGCATCAAAAGGTTTGCTGATAAAGTCTGTTACACCCAGGTCATAACCTCTCTTAATATAAGCAGGGGAATCCTCTGCTGAAATAATGATCACCGGAGTGTACTCAATCCAGTGTTCCTTATTCATATATGCAAGTACCTCAAATCCGTCCATCTGAGGCATCACAAGATCCAGAAGAACCAGGGAAATCTCCTCTGCGTGCTTCTGCAGATAATCCACTGCCTGGACTCCGTCCTTGGCTTGTATAATGTCATATTCATCTTCCAGAATCGTAGCCAGAAGATCGCGATTCATTTCAGAATCATCCGCGATGAGAATCTTCTGTCTTCTCTGTATTACCGCTTCACTCATGTACACTTTCCTCTGCAGGCGTGGTTACCCCCCCCACCCTGTTTTCACTGTTTTTCTGACAGCTTTTTATAATCCTGGGTGCTATCATTTCCTGACGCTTTTCTTTCTCCGATACTCTGCGATTTACCTCGTATCCCTGTCGAAATTCCAAATTGAATCTAGGGGAGCAGGCAACAGAATTGTCAGGATTGTTCAGATACGTAACTTTAGTTTAACAGTCTGCTGTGGTAATGTCAACAGCATTCATAACAAAAAACCATACTTTCTGTCGTACTCTTGCACAATTCCACACCTTATTTTATAATAGCGGTGCACGATTGTGTGAGTTTATATTGTAATGCATAAGCTGAATATTTATGCACCCACAGGAGGAGATCTATGCAGATTACAAGACCTGATTATTATAAAGAATTTGCCTGTATCGCGGATGTCTGTCCCGACACCTGCTGCGCAGGATGGCAGATCGTGATCGATGAAAAAAGCCTGAAGAAATACCGTCATGTGAAGGGGGCTTTCCGGGGACGGCTTCACAATGATGTGGACTGGAAGGAGCAGGTTTTCCGCCAATATGACAGGCGCTGTGCTTTTTTGAATGAAGATAATCTCTGCGATATTTACAGTGAGATCGGCAAGGGAATGCTTTGTGATACCTGCCGGAAATATCCGAGGCATATTGAGGAATTCGAGGGACTTCGGGAATATTCCCTGTCCCTTTCCTGCCCGGAGGCGGCGCGGATTCTCCTTGGGAAAAAGGAGAAGGTGGGATTCCAGAGTGCAGAGGTTCCGGCGCCTGAAGAGACTTACGAGGATTTCGATTATCTGCTTTTTACGGCACTGATGGATACCAGGGATTTCCTTCTGGAAATTATACAGAACCGACAGATTCCTATGCGGCTCCGCCTGCAGAAGGTGCTGGCTGCTGCCAGTGATTTCCAGAAATGCCTGGACCGGAATGAGCTTTTTAAATGGGAAGAAATTCGCCAGCGGCATAAGGATTCCGGGTTCGGGGAAGCTTTTACAGAAAAGGTGAAGGCGCATATGAATCAGGAAGAAACGCCGGAGCAGCTGCTGAAAAAGATGTGGAAGGCGATTGTGCCGAAAATGGAAGTTCTGCGGCCGGGATGGCATGAATTTCTGGAAGAAACCCTAAGTGCGCTTTATCGAAGTTCCAGCGAAGCAACTGACGAATCCGCACTTGAGGAAAAGATTGACCTTCATAGCCAGCGTGCTGTTTCTGAAAAAATTGTTCCTCATAGTCCTTTCAGCCAGCAAATTTGCTCCGGCATGACTACCGCATCTCTTTACCACGAGCACACTGCTGACTTTGCGAAAGCTTACCCAGACTGGAATATTCAGGAGGAGCAGCTGCTTGTGTACTGGATCTACACTTATTTCTGCGGTGCGGTTTATGATGAGGAAATTTTCGCAAAGGTGAAAATGGCTGTGGTGTGCACCCTGCTGATCCATGAGCTGGACATGGGGACTTATTTGAAAAACGGTCGCGTTTTCTGCCTGGGTGATCAGATTTCTATTTGTTACCGTTTCTCCAGGGAGCTGGAGCATTCGGATCTGAATCTGAACGCACTGGAGGATCTGCTTGCCGCAGATCAATTATTTTCACAGGAAAATATGCTGAGGATATGCTAAAGGAGGAAGTTCACTATGTCTACATCACCAATTACAATTCGCCCCGCAACCCCAGACGACGCAGAGGCACTTCTTTCTATTTATGCTCCCTATGTGGAGCACACTGCAATTACTTTTGAATATGATGTTCCGTCTGTGGAGGAATTCCGGGAGCGGATCGTACATACGCTGCAGCTGTATCCGTACCTGGTTGCAGAAAGAAAAATAGCCGCCAATGCAGCAGCGACCTCTGAAATCGTCGGCTACGCCTACGCCGGCCCGCTTCACGCCCGTGCGGCTTATGCCTGGTCTGTGGAGACTTCCATCTACGTAAAAGAAAGCGAAAAAAAATCCGGGATCGGCAAAACACTTTATCTCGCTTTGGAGAAAGTCCTTGCCGCCCAGAATATTACCAACGTAAACGCCTGCATCGCCAGCCCTGTAGTGGATGATGAATACCTCAACCACAACAGCATCCAGTTCCATGAGCACTTCGGATATTCCATGGTGGGCGAATTTCATAAGTGCGCTTACAAATTCGGCAGATGGTACAACATGGTCTGGATGGAAAAAATCATTGGTGAACATCAGGACAAGCAACCCCCGATGATTCCTTTCCCGGAACTGAACTTACGAAGTTATAATCCTCAATAATTTGTTTAAGCTTTATTTACTCAATTACACCCCGAAAATGTTTTACTGCGTACTACATTTATTGCATTACTGAAAGCATAAAAGGTCAGCCCCTGAGAATTCCAAGCATCTTCCTAGGTCGCTGACCTTTTTCTGAGCGGGTGCAAAAAATAAATTTTGCACCCGCTCCATTTACCCTTTATTTATATTCACGTTTCTATAATCCCTGCAACCGAGGCGAATTCCCCTTCAGACTTTATTTCTTCTTCAGCCAGAAGAATCCGTATGCCGGTACATTGATGCCGGCTGCTTCCATCTCCTGTCCTGTGATCAGGTCTTTGTATAAGCCGTCGCGCTCATTGATCCAGGCAGTTTTGTCGTATTCGCTGAAGTTAAACAGACCGTAGATTTTCTCTCCATCGAAATAGCGTCCGATACAAAGGATGCTGTTGTCCCAGGTCTCTACGGTCCAGGTGTCTGCATTTGTCATAAATGCTTTCTCGCTCTTGCGGATCTTCTCAAGCTGGTTCAGGCGTTTGTTTAGCTGGCCCTCCACAGTTCTTGGGTTGGTGCTCTTTGCTGCCAGATCCCAGTTCATCACACCTCTGTGGATGTAGCGGGAATCCGGTGCTTTGTCCGGGTCATTCTTGTAAGAATAATCGTTTACCTGGCCAATCTCGTCACCGCTGTAAATAACCGGGATTCCGGACTGCATGAACATGTAGGCATGAAGCATCACATCCATCTGGATTGCTTTTTTCATAGCCTCTTTGTTCTTCTCGAATCCCGCTTTCTCAATTCCGCACATGGAAGCTGTGGTTCCGCAGAATCTTGCATCTCCCGTTACCGGGTCTTCGTTGTAGAGAACGCCGCGGCTATTGCTCTCCCCCGCAAAGCCCTGGAAATAATCGTTGAGATATTTCTTATGAGGACGCTCCTCAATGCCCTCCTGGCGAAGGGTTGCGTAGTCCAGTCCCCAACCGATATCATCATGGCAGCGCAGATAATTCAGGAATACGTAATCCTTTGGCAGACCGTTGACGATGTCCAGCTGTTTTTTCAACAGGCGCACATCTCTGGTAGCAACAGTGTGCCAGGTGGTTGCCATTGTGGTTACGTTGTAGAGCATGTGGCATTCCGGTTTCTCTACGGTTCCAAAATAGGGAACCACCTTCTCCGGCTCCATGACAACCTCACCGAGAAGAAGGATTCCCGGGCACACGATCTCGCTGATGAGACGCATCATACGCACGATAGTGTGTACCTGCGGAAGGTTTCGGCAGGAGGTGTTCAATTCTTTCCAGATGTACGGCACTGCGTCAATTCGAATAATATCGATTCCCTTGTTTGCCAGAAAAAGGAAATTGTACATCATCTCATTGAACACCCGGGGATTTCTGTAGTTCAGGTCCCACTGGTATGGATAGAAGGTTGTCATGACATAATGTCCGATTTCCGGCAGCCAGGTGAAGTTGCCCGGTGCTGTGGTCGGGAACACCTGGGGTACGGTTTTCTCATAAAGAGATGGAATATATGGGTTGTCGTAGAAGAAATAGCGGCTCATATATTCTCCGTCACCCTGGCGGGCTTTTTTCGCCCACTCATGATCCTCGGAAGTATGGTTCATGACAAAATCCATGCACACGCTGATGCCTTTTTCATGACATGCACCGGTGAGTTCTTCCAGGTCGTCCATGGTTCCGAGGTTTTCCTGTACCTTGCGGAAATCTGCAACTGCGTATCCGCCATCGGAGCGGCCTTTTGGTGTCTCAAGGAATGGCATCAGGTGAATGTAGTTTACGTTGTTTTTCTCCAGGTAATCAATTTTGCTTTCCACACCTTTCATGTTTCCGGCAAAATTGTCGATGTAGAACATCATGCCAAGCATGTCGTTTTTCTTATACCAGTTTGGGTCAGCCTCCCGCTTTAAGTCCAGATTTTTCAGGGCGTCTGTACGCTCCTGGTAAAAGGCCCACAGCTGGTCGCACAGCTCGGCGAACATGGAATCGTTTCCATAGAGCTCCATGTACAGCCAGCGCAGCTCATCAACCTTCTTCGCCATACGGTCGGCAAAGATCTTCTGAGTATCCGGCGCAGCTGTTTTTTCTGTCTTTATTTCTTTCGCAGCTGGTGCTGCCTTTTCTGCTTTTATCTCTTTCGCAACTGGTGCTGTTTTTTCTGCTTTTATCTCTTTCACAACTGGTGCTGTTTTTTCTGCTTTCATCTCTTTCACAACTGCTGCGGTCTTTGCAGCTGTTTCTGCTTTCGTTGTTTTCTTCTTTCTCTCCCTCTGATTCACTTTCTTTTCCTCCTCGTACCTGCCATATCATTATTCGTCCCGCCGCTGTCTGCGGCCTGCACGGAAGCTTATTTTTTCAATTCATATCTGGTAACATCCATCTCCACCTTGCCGTCTGCAAAGAAGGAAATTCCATCTGCTTCCAGATCTGTGTAAATGGTCGCTGTGAGCACATGTTCTCCGTCATTGACAAAAATCTCTGCGCTGTAGCGGTCCAGGATCAGGCGAAGCTTCAGTTCTCCGTTCTGACTGTTCACAAGGCTTCTTCTCTGGTGGATGATTGCTCTTCGAGAACCGGAGAATTTGCGGTCGATTTTCAGCACGGACTCATAAGGGCGGAAGCTTACCGCAGTATGATAAGTATCATTCTGGGCAAAACGAACGGCAAATTTCTTATAAATATCCTGCGCATCTCCCGGACGAAGGGTGATCTCCATGTCCACACATCTGCCGGACACGCCATCCAGACAGATCACATCCTGGAAAGCAACATTTTTGTACTCTACTTTATTTGTGCGAAGATTCTCCAATTCACGGATTGGTTTCTGGATCAGGCGGCCCTTCTTAATAGAAAGTTCTCTTGGAAGGCTCATCTGTCCGAACCATTTGCCCTTGGGAATCCTGTTATTCGCGCATGTATCCCAGTTCTGCATCCAGCCGATCATAATTCTTCTGCCGTCCGGTGCTTCCACGGTCTGCATTGCGTAATAGTCGATACCATAGTCTACTGCCTGGTCTTTTTCCGGGATAAAGGTCTTGGTCTCCTCATCAAATTTACCGATGAAGCAAAGAGTTCCGTCCCCATTGTGGTACTCAAATCCTCTGGGCAGCATGTCCTGAGGGCTGACCAGAACCACATCTTTTCCATCCAGAGTAAAGAAATCCGGGCACTCCCACATTTTTCCGAAATTGCCATCGTTGGAAAGCATAACGGATTCGAATTCCCAGTTGTATCCATCCGCACTCTTATAGAGAAGAATGCGTCCGCCAGTTCCATCTGCCCGGTTGTTTACCATCACGCAGCGGTAAGTGCTATCCTCACATTTCCACATTTTAGGGTCGCGGAAATCAAAAGGACTGCTGTTTTCCGGCATATCTTCTACGGTCAGAATCGGGTTTCTGGGGTCTTTCTCATAGTCCATTCCATCGCCCACTGCAAGGCTCTGGGTCTGGATATCACGGACGCTTCCATCTGCCTGGCCTTCTTTTCGCACGCTGGTGTACATGAAAAGCTGCTGTCCATCCGGAAGCTCAAGCGCACTTCCGGAGAAGCATCCCACATAGTCATATGGCATATCCGGGGCGATGGCTGCCGAAAGGTACTCCCAGTGCAGAAGGTCATCGCTTACTGCATGGCCCCAGTGCATAGGTCCCCACTGGGAATCGTATGGATAATACTGGTAAAATAAATGAAATTTGTCTTTATAATAAGAAAAGCCGTTGGGGTCATTCATCCAGCCGACTCTTGGAGATAAATGAAATTCCGGTCTCTCCTGGGCTGTGATATTCTGTGCCATTGCTTCTTCGTATCTTCTGGCATCTCGTAATGTCTGACTTGTCATATTTTTATCTCCCTATAGTGATTATGGGGTCCAAAAATATCTCTATTATTGGGCCCCACATTTGTTTGCTGTTAACCTTTGACTGCTCCGGATGTAACACCCTCAACGATGTAACGCTGCAGGAACAGATATAATACCAGGATCGGAAGCATCGCCAGAAGGAGGGCTGCCATTACCAATCCAAGGTCTGTTGAATATGTACCGTAGAATGCCTGTGTGGCGATCGGAAGTGTGTACAGTTCCTTACGTCCAAGAACAAGGCTTGGAAGAAGGTAGTCATTCCAGAATGCCATTGCATCAATAATTGCGACTGTTGCGATGGTTGGTTTCAGAAGCGGGAAAACAATTTTCCAGTATGTCTGCCATCTGGTACATCCATCGATAAATGCTGCTTCTTCCAGCTCCATTGGAATGCTGGTGTGAATCGCACCATGGAACATGAAGGTTGCCATGGAAAGAGAGAATCCAACGTGCATGAAGATCAAAGTAACTCTGCTGTTCAGAACACCGAAGATACCGCCGTAAAGAGATACCAGAGGAATCATCAGTACCTGGAACGGAATCACCATGGAAGCGATCATTAAGGAAAACAGAATGCCGCATGCTTTCCATTTGTTACGGACGATCACAAACGCTGTCATTGCTGAAAGCAGAATGGTAAGGATCGTAGAAATTGTAGTGATCATTAAAGAGTTGGTGAAGGATGTAGCAAAGTTCATCTTCTTCATGGCATCTGTGAAGTTGGTCAGGATAAAACCGTGGGAGCCAACTAGTGCCAGCGGATCAGCTGTGATATCACCTTTTGTCTTAAACGCATTGATGATAACCATGATGAATGGGAAGATAAAGGCAATAAACAGGATGACCAGCACTGCCATTGTAATAAAATGGGTGACTTTCTTTTTCTGAGCTGCTTTCTTGTTTTCGTCCATTATGCTGCCACCTCCCCTTTCTTACCAATGTAAACCTGAGTGATACCTACTACTGCGCAGACAACAAACAGAACAAGTGCCTCTGCCTGGCCAGTACCGTAGTTTTTATAAGAGAATGCCTGGTTGTATACGTGCATGGCTGCCATAACGGAAGAGTTGAATGGCTCACCTTTTGTCAGGGAAAGGTTTACATCGTATACCATGAAGCATCTTGTGATCGTAAGGAACAGGCACTGTACGAAGGAAGATCTCATAAGCGGGATGGTTACGTTCAGTGTTGCCTGAGTTTTGGTACATCCATCGATCTGTGCAGCTTCCATAAGGCTCTTGGATACGCTCATGAAGCCAGCTACATAGATCAGCATCATGTATCCGGCATACTGCCATACGGATACGATGATCAGGCAGGCCATTGCACCGTTGGTGGTTGCCAGCCAGGAAGTAGAAAGTGCTCCGATGGAAAGAGATTTTCCAAGTGCAACAAATGCACGGTTAAATACGAATTTCCAGACATAACCAAGTACGATACCGCCGATCAGGTTCGGTACGAAGAAGCCTGCGCGGAAGAAATTCTGTCCTTTGATTCCGCTGGTCAGAAGGTATGCAAGGAAAAATGCTACTACGTTTACCAGAATTACAGCGATTACCGAATAAACCAGTGTACGTCCAAGTGCCTGCCAGTATGCTGCATCCTGGAATGTGGCGATATAGTTTGCAAATCCTACAAATGGTTTCTCTTTTGAAACACCGTCCCAGCTTGTGAAGGTAAGATATAATCCATAGATAAACGGAAGGATTACAACTGCACTAAACAGGACAGTGGAAACGCCTGCGAACATCAAGTACTGTTTTACTTTGTATTTCATGGTGTTTCTTTCCATGATCACGATCCCCTTTCCCTTTTTTGTCTCACCCGTTCCTCATTTCCTCTGCTTTCGGGGACTGCAATAGCTGTCCGGATTCCGACAGCCCTTGCATCTTTTACCGAAAAAGAGGGAAAAAGGCCGCACGCCGCATGACACAGGCGTGCAGCCTCTTGAGGGGGTGGCATATTTCTATATCGAAACTTTTAATATGAAGCTTTTCTGTTGCTTTTTGTTATGGTTCTTAGTTCCTGTCCAGATCTTAGTGCTCTACAGGAGTAGTGTTCTGCCAGTAGTCTTCGATTTCTGCTGCGAACTCTGCTCTGTCAACCTGTCCTGCAAGATATTTCTGGAAGATTGCACCGCACATGGAGATGTGATCATCTGGAAGGTAGTTGTAGTTTGCAATCAGAGCGCCTTCGTCTGCATATTTCTTAACAGATTTTCCAAGTGGATCAGAAACTTCTTTGTCATTGTTGGAGAATGCAGGAACAAGTGCACATGTCTCAGCGATGAAGGTCTGTCCGTCATCGGAATCAGCAAGCCATGTAAGGAAATCTTTTGCTGCCTGACGCTGCTCGTCGCTTGTAGCATCAGAGGAATCGATCATTAAGAACTTGGAAGCTCCACCAACAAGTTTCTCGTTGGATCCATCATCTGTGTTCTGCGGTACTGGCATCATTCCCATGTTCTCGGTGTAATCATATGCATTGATTACGGACCAGTCCCAGTTTCCTCCGAACAGGAATGCGATCTGTCCTTCGGCAAGCATCATCTCAGTTGTCTCACGCTCTGCTGCGATTGCAGAATCCTTAGCGTAGTTGTTCTCCATCATGACATCGAAGAAGTCCATAAGAGAATTGAATTTCTCATTGTTTGCAAGATCTGCGGTTCCTTCGTGAAGGGATGTGATGAAAGCATCTACATCTGGCTGCTCCTCATATACTTCTGCGAGGAAGTGAGCTGCAAGGGACCAGTCTTCTTTCATGATTCCGGTAGGTGTCTCCATGCCGCCGGCTTTCAGTGTCTCAAGAAGTTCCTTGAAGGAATCCAGTGTCTTGTAATCATCCGGATTGAAGGTCTCGCCTGTGATTGCTTCAATTGCGTCTGCGTTGTAGATCAGTCCGCGTGCCTCAAGGCAGGTTGGGAATCCGTTGATCTGTCCGTCTACGCCGATTGCGTAATCTGTCTCGTCAACCCAGCTCTGATCACTTAAGTCGATGGCGTGATCTGCTGCCAGGGAATAAACATCTTTCGGGTCTACCATTGCAATTGTGTACGGGTCGTTTGCAGAATACTTGGTAGCCAGATGTGCAGATACGGTATCGCTGTTGTAGTAAACCTCTACGCCAACTCCGGTCTCTTCTGAGTACTCAGCAGCTTTCTCTTCGAACTGGCTCTGGATCTCCATCTTGGAATTGAAAATTGTGATATCTACGTCACTAGCCATAACCGGTACTGTCACGCCTGTCATCATTGCTGCTGCAGTTGCCACTGCGATTGCCATTGAAATACGTTTTTTCATTTTCTTTCTTCCTCCTATTTTTTACGTTCTGTCTTGGACGTTTTCTTGATGGTTGTATGATAGCATTATGGTCTAAATATGTCAAGCGGTTGTCATATAATTTTTCAGTTTTGAAGTCACTTTGTTAGAGTTATACTATTTTGTTAGGCTATTTTTGTGCATTTTTACACGATATTTTTTGTTTTGCGCTTTAACGCGTTGTAATTCCCTTGATTTTCGGGAAATTTCCTGTATATTTTATCGCAACCGCATGACATGTTAATTTTCTAACGAGGAAAAGGGATGGGGAAGACACAGAAAAGCAGGATGCTAAAGCGTGTCTGAAAAAGGCTTTCTGCAAGATGCGCGTCACAATTTGCGGGAGATTTTACCCGGATGAGGGCGCCGCAGCGGGCTGCAGCAACTGAATCCGGGCAGTTTCCCCAAAATAAAAATATCAGATAGTAAACTTCCCCCTCACGCAGAAGTCTAATATCTGATATTTAAGTTCATTCTTATAATGTACTGTTGATTATATCACCGCAAGTTCCAGTATTATCAGCTTTTTTTGATTTCCTTGGATGTTTAACACAGTGACACTTGTGCATGATTTTGAGGTATATTTCCAACATATCAGGTGGTTCCGCGTTCAACCAGAGTTACAGGAAATACCGTCTTGGTGGGAACCATCTTGCCTGCGTCGATCTGGGCAATAGCGGAAACCGCCATCTCTGCCATTTGCTCGATGGGCTGGTGAATGGTAGTCAGTCCCGGGCTGGTGAACTGGGCGATGTTGGTGTCATCGAAGCCTACAATCTTCAGCTGCTCCGGCACCTTGATGCCAAGATCAGCACAGGCCTGCAGCACATACGCACCGATTACATCTGAGCTGGCAAATACGCCATCCACATCCGGGTAGTCGCTCAGCGCTTTTCTTACAAATTCATAGTATTCCAGGGAATCAAACAACTGTTTATCGGTTACCATAACCACATTGTCCGTATGAGTGCGCTCGCAGGTAGCCCGAAAGGCTACTTCACGGAAATCAGCAGGCATGTGAACATCATTTCCCGCACTAAGACCGCCGATATACATCAGCTTGTGACAGCCTTTATCCAAAAGAAGCTCTGTCGCCATCACACCGCCCTGGTAGTTATCACACTCGATTCCAGAGGTTCCTTCGTCCATAGAACGCTCCAGCGTGATCAGCGGGAAATTCAGTCCCTCGAATTTCTCCGTCTCAAAGCTTCCGCTGCAGAGTACCACACCTGCCACCCTGCCGCTTTTACACATATCTATGCACTGTTCTTCCCGCTCTTCCTTATTGCGGGAGACAAACAGCATGATCCGATACCCCTGCTTCGCCGCCTCTCGCTCCAGGCGGCTTAAAACCTTGGCAAAATAAGGATGTTCCACACTTGGAAGAATAACTCCAATGGTATTGCTCTTCTGCTTGGACAGGGCACGGGCTGTTTCATTGGGCTGATAATTCAGGTCTTTCATCACCTGATACACCTTTTCCCTTGTCTTGTCACTGATATATCCTCTGTTATTCAGTACTCTGGAAACGGTTCCCACCGTAAGTCCAGATGCCTTTGCTACATCCTTTAGTGTTGCCATACGTGAATCTCCTTTATTGCATGCTGCGGTACTGCGATCTTTCCTTGTTTCAAATATTCTGATAAAACCCTATGTTGTCGTTAAATTCATTTTATCACCAGCCTGCACAATATGTCAACCGATAAATACAGGATGGATTGCCGTAAAAAACAGATCTCAAGATATTGCTTTGAAATGACAAAAACGCAGCCGCATATTACGCGGCTGCGTTTTGGGATTATGTTTTACATCCATCCGGCGTCCATGTTGCTGCAGGCTATGACGATGCTGTCTATGCCAAGGAGGATCAGGTAGAAGCCGATGATGAAGCCTGCGGAGAACAGGGCGATGGAGGGCCAGATGATCATCAGGCATCCAAGGACGATTCCCACAATGTTCAGGATCATTGTAAAATAGTAGAAAAATTTTCCAGCCAGACGGACAAGAGGGAGATGGGTCAGTCTGGATACGGAATGGGCGATGAACCAGATTGGGAGAAGCATAACAGTGATCAGTTCTCCCGCATTTGGGTACATCAGAAGCATCAGTCCGGCAAGAATACTAAGGATTCCGGACACCAGCGCAACTGTGGGGCCAAAGCCAACATAATGGGTTGTTTTTGCATAAAATACAATATCTGAAATTCCGGTGATCACAGCCAGAATACCATAAACCACGGTAGCACCGCGAATGATAGTTCCAGGATTGATCAAAGTATAAATCCCAAGAAGGATCAGCAGGATTCCCTCAATGAGCTCCAGCCATCCATAACGTGAACGTCTTCTCATTTTTCCTCACTCTCCTCTTTATTCAGAATCTCCATGAATTCCTCACCGGTAATGGTCTCTTTCTCATAAAGGAACATGGCCAGTTCGTCCAGTTTCTTGCGGTTATCCATAAGAATCTTCTTCGCTTTCTCATGCTCCCTTTTCACCAGTTCCACAACCTTCTCATCAATTTCCTTCTGGGTATCTGCAGAACAGGAAAGGGATGCGTCACCGCCAAGATACTGGTTCGTAACAGTCTCCATAGCCACCATGTCAAACTCATCGGTCATTCCATAACGTGTGATCATGGCACGGGCAATCTTGGTTGCCTGCTCAATATCGTTGGAAGCACCAGTTGTGATCTCGCCGAAAACGATTTCCTCAGCAGCACGTCCGCCTGTGAAAGTAGCGATCTTGTTTTCCAGTTCCTTCTTCGTCATCAGGTATTTATCACCTGTCTCCACCTGCATGGTATAGCCAAGTGCACCGGAAGTACGGGGAATAATGGTAATCTTCTGCACAGGTGCGGAATGGCTCTGAAGAGCTGCCACCAGTGCATGTCCAATCTCATGATAAGAAACCACTTTTTTCTCCTGGTCGGAAAGCACTGCGTTTTTCTTCTGGTAACCAGCGATTACCACCTCAATACTCTCTTCCAGGTCAGCCTCCGTAACCACACTGCGCCCGCTGCGGACTGCACGAAGAGCTGCTTCGTTGATAATATTTGCCAGCTCTGCACCAGATGCACCGGATGCCATACGTGCGATCGTGTGGAAATCCACATCATCAGAAGCCTTGATTTTTCTTGCATGAACCTTCAGAATTGCTTCACGTCCTGCCAGATCCGGAAGCTCAACCGGAACACGGCGGTCAAAACGTCCCGGACGGGTAAGTGCCGGGTCAAGGGATTCCGGACGGTTGGTCGCTGCCAGAATAATAACGCCGTTGTTTCCCTCGAAACCATCCATCTCCGTAAGCAGCTGGTTCAGTGTCTGCTCACGCTCATCATTGCCGCCAACCTGGCCGTCACGTTTTTTACCGATGGCATCAATCTCATCAATAAATACGATACACGGTGCTTTCTCTTTCGCCTGCTTAAAAAGATCACGAACCTTGGAAGCACCCATACCTACGAACATTTCCACAAACTCAGAACCAGACATGGAGAAGAACGGCACATTTGCCTCTCCTGCAACAGCCTTGGCCAGCATTGTTTTACCAGTACCTGGAGGGCCTACAAGAAGAACACCTTTCGGCATGGAAGCACCTACATCTGTATATTTCTTTGGATTGTGAAGGTAATCTACGATCTCTGCCAGATTCTCTTTGGCTTCATCCTCTCCGGCTACATCTGTGAAACGGATTCCTTCACTGGACTGTACATAAACCTTGGCGTTGCTTTTTCCCATGCCAAATGCCATGGAATTTTTGCCGCCTGCCTGCTCCATCATGCGCTTTGCCATGTAATTTCCAAGAGCGATGAAAATCAAAAGAGGCAGGATTCCGGTTACCAGGAAGCTGAGAATCGGCGATGTCTGCTGGTCAATATCCTTCGCAAAGGTAGCGCCGCACTCATACAGCCTGTCTGTAAGATCCGGATCATTCATAAGTCCGGTTTTGTAAATCTTTTCATTATTCTTGTCGGTAAATACAATCTGATTGTCTTCCACTTCAACTTTACCGATATTTTTTGCTTCGATCATGCTCATGAAAGTACCGTAATCGGTTTCTTCCACCTGATGCTCCATCAAAATAGGAGATACCACCAGGTTAAAAACGACCAGCACCAGAAGCACGATGCCGTAATAATAGATCAACGGCTTTTTTGGGGTTTTTACTTCTTTCATGGTTTATTCCTCTCTCTTTTCTTCCAAACGTTGGGATTCAATTGCTTCCAGGGACACCAGCAG
>CAVJRB010000155.1:0-1665 GCA_963651655.1 bacterium
GGCAGCAGGTGCTGTCAAAAGCTGAAGACAGGAGGACATATGAAACTGGATTTATCAAAGAACTGGAATATTTTACAGGATGTGCATGATACGTGTGAGCAGCTTGGTCTGCCAGAGCGTGAGGATTTTATGACACTGCAGGGACCACAGATTTCGGAATGGGAGCCACTGCCGGAACTAAAACATCTGCAACTGCTCTATTCAGAGCATCCATACTGGGGAAGAGAGCTTCGCTATTTTAATGATGCCCCGTGGTGGTATAAAAATGAATTTGAACTTTCACTTGGAGCAGCAGAACATGTAGAGCTTTGTTTTACAAATGTGGATTATTACTGCAAAGTTTGGTTAAATGGTGTATATCTTGGCTATCATGAAGGGTATTCGGCTCCGTTTTCTTTTTCGCTGGATGAGGCAGTACAGAGAAACGGAAAGAACCGACTGATTGTAAAGGTCTGGTCACCATGGGATGACGAGGTTGCAGCAAACCGACAGGAACGACGTACCTTTTTAATCTACCGAAATATGGTAAAGGGTACTTATGAGCATTCCGACACGTTTATTCAAAGAGATGTAAACCCGGTGGGCATTTATGGAAGCGTCAGCCTGAAAATACAGAAAGGGGCTGGCTTTGCAGAGAATCCGGAATTTTCTTATCAGCTGGATGATGCACTGGAAAATGCCATGTTGCATTTAAAGGTTAAGATACAAAAACCAGAAAACGCTTCTTTGAACTGGACCATTACGGACTGCTTTACCGGGGCGGTAGTCTTTTTTAAGAATGAAGATCTGGTTGATATACAGTCATGCAGTGACTCCGAACCGACGGTTGCTTGTCTGGATGGAGTACTCTCTCATGTCCGACTCTGGAATACATGGGACAAAGGTACACCATTTGTTTACCGGGTAAAGGTAGCGCTCTGTGCAAAGGATGGCACAGTGATGGAAACTTATGAAGAAACAACTGGTTTCCGAAAAATTGAGATGCTGCGCACATCGGAAATGACAAAATTTATTTTAAACAGAAAAGATTTCTACATGAGAGGAACAGCATATTTTCCTGATGTGTATGTGTCTGCAATGAATGAGGATCGTTATCGCAGAGACTTGCTGCAAATCAAAAACAGCGGCTTTAATATGATTCGCGTGCACGTACATGTGGATCTTTCAGTTTTTTATGAGCTATGTGATGAACTTGGCATTGGAATTATGCATGATTCTGAATATAATTGGATGCATCCAGTAGACGAAGCATTTGCAGACCGTTTCATCCATATTTATCTGGAAACTGTCGATATGCTGAAAAAACATCCTTCTCTGTTTTGCTGGATCTGCATGAATGAGCCGGGCAATCTTACGGTAAATCCAACTCCGGATATGGATCGGGCAGACTGTGATGCAATGAAGATAAGCCCAGGTCCGAAACTGTTTGCAGCAGTATGCGAGCATGACCCAAGTCGTCCGGTCATTAAGGGGTCTTTCTGCGTAAATGATCCAGACAGCGGAGACAGCCATAACTATATGGGTTCACTGGACGGCGCAGATGGGCATTACAGTGATATCTATGGAACAACGGAAAAAATGAATACAGAATTCGGTTTTGATGCTCCGCCATGTATTGATGACCTGAAAAAGATGCCGCCGGTATACCGCCGTTTGCAGCCGATA
>CAVJRB010000155.1:1675-2420 GCA_963651655.1 bacterium
GACAATATCAATATTATTTACTGAAATATTTTATTGAACATTACCGCATGCAGAAGTATCAGCCAAATGCAGGCTATGTGCAGTTCTTATTTAATGACATGTGTCCGCAAACGTTTTACGGGATTTATGATTATTGGGGGCTTCCTAAAAAGGGACTGCAGGCTGTGCTTGAAAGCAATATGCCAGTTGGAATATTTTTAAAATTTAAAGACAAATTGGATGCAATTTATGCAGTAAACGATTACAGTTATCCGCTCGGAACCTGCCGTGTAGGCTACAGTATTACTGACAAAGCAGGATTGGTGGTATCTGAAGATGTAAAAAGCATTTTCATAGCAGAGGATTCTCTCACAAAGCTCTGGGACTTTGATGGAACAATTCACAGTGGAAACATCTATAATGTTGCACTGTGGATTGAACAGGACGAAAAGCTTCTGGCCAGAAACGAATACCATAATGTATTTTATATGCCGAAGCATACACCGGGACATCCGGTTCATATGAGCCATGAGACCGGATGCCGAATTTACTGGGCATAATGGTAGAGCGTAACATAGTGTAGGAAAGGAAAAGCACAGAACAAACACTCAATTTGTTCTGTGTTTTTTATGGAGAATGATATAATTTATTAGGGAAGTATCAGATTCAGAGCAGTTAAGAAGAGCAGTTCTGAACAAAACCAGAACTGCTCTGAATGTGATTCTTTCCAATTGTACCAAGCCGCGGACGGTTAGCCGGGAGGTAT
>CAVJRB010000156.1:0-5195 GCA_963651655.1 bacterium
CTGCCTTTTATTAGCGCGCCTATCCGTATAAAAAAATAAAAAAGCAGATAGCTATGATACAGCTTGTCTGGGGAAGCGCCCCATAAAATATTGTATCCGCACGCATTTTCTACCGGAACAATTTCTACTGTCATATCAATGCCGCTCTCTCTGACTGCTGTATACTCCGGAATTTCCGGTGCACTTCCATTTCCTGTTCCAAACACACGGAAACCGGAAACACAGGGATTTAAGCCATATGGGATTTCCAGCACTGTCAGACGAAGATACCTTACTTTCACTCCATCTTCCCACACATGGAAATCATGGGGCAGATTTGTATCGGCTGCCGAGTTATCCCACAGCATTGTGTAGGACTGTCCATCTGCAGAGCCTTCCACAGTAAAACGTGTTTTCAAAGGCTGTTCATCAATATAACGCGGCTGTGAAATTGTATTGTTGATTTCTCCCGGCACAGGAATGTCAATGTGATCGTCCGCAAAGTTCACCTGAATCCCATGAACAGTATCCAGTTCTCCCAGATCCAAAACCAGCCATTCGCCTGGTTTATTCTCGGCAGCCTGCCACCAGTTCTGAACATTTTCATTTACTGCCAGCTCCGGTCCTTTTCCATCCTGTGAAGAAGAAGCAGTCACCTTTTTGCCATAACTGAGCAGATACCACTCTGGATTTCTCCACGGATCCATTTTTCCTGCTTCTACTGCAATTGGCCAATCTCCATATCTCTGGTTACAGAACAGTTCTCCATCTTTATCAAGTCCAGATGGCCAGATTCCAATTCTGCGTTCCATTCCATGATTTACACTGACACGCATGGTTGCTGTATGCCATAAATTTTTGCTTTTGTCCTCCATTGTGGAGCCATGGCCTGCACCAGGGAGAAATCCGCCCGGACGATAAGAATAGGGATTATTTTCAGCAAGTACAAATGGTCCTAACGGATGATTCGATACATACACTCCATCTCCGTAAATGTTATACTCTGCACCCCCAAAAGCATACTGCAGATAATATTTTCCATCAAATTTATCCATCCAGGCACCTTCAATGAAAGGTGCTTTGCTTACAAAGGCTTTCAGCATTCCTCTCACCTGCACGGGAACGTCATCCAGTTTTCCCCCTGCCTGTGCCACATATTCATTATAGGCTTTTTCCAGTTCTTCTCCCTGAAGAGGCAAAATGGCGTTATCCTCGCCGATTCTTTCATATCCTTTTTGGTAGGGATTGCCATAGATCAGACCCACAGGCTCACATAAAGGATGCAGGGTTTCAGGATCTAATTCTACACCATAGATTGGTTCGTTATTTGTGCAGCCCCAGTAAAAATATACCTTGCCGTCATCATCCACAAACATATTGGGATCCCAGAAATCAAAGGTTCCCTTTATTTTTTCATAAGGTCCGTTCAAAATGTCCTTTGTGCGGAAAAAGTCACATGGTTCCCCTCTCTTTGAAGCAGAAAAATACACGTATTCTCCAAGGACCCGCACATCCGGTGCATAATCATATAAAGGCAGCGTATCTGGAAGACGGTGATATTCCCAGTTTGCCATGTCATCTGAAACAAGAACGCCAAGGGTCATAGATGCAAAGATGTAATACTTTCCATGAAACAGAATCATGGATGGATCTGCTGCTTCCCTTGCAGTCTGAATAGAGTTATCATCAAATATATTTTTATAGAACTGATAACGATAGTTCATATTAATTGGATTACAGTAATATTTCATCTTGTCCTCCTCATTGACTTATTTCCACTTTTTCAAAAACAGCAGGCAATGCCGGAAGTCCATTTGTTCCAAACAATGCCATCTCACAGTAGGGAATATAGGCAAACAACACCTTATAAAATCCATACTTTATCTTTCCAACTTTCAGATATACACAATTTCCATCAAGCCGTACCTCACATGGAATGTTCTTTCCATCTTTTTCCACCCGCCAAAGCTCCTGCAAATTTGGGGCTGCTTTCAGATTTCCTCCAGTGTGAATAAAGCGGATACAGAATTCTCCATTTTCATAGCGGACGCTGTCTGCTTTTGGGGATTCACAGGAAAGTGTTTTTCCGTAGAGTTTTCCAAGAGCCAGATTCGCCAGGCGCTCTCCCACTGGTTTCTTATCCTTTGGATGAATGTCGTATCGGCTTCCCACATCCATTGTGGAGATCATCCAGCAATTATCTATAGCATCTGCGGCCAGTTGCTGCTGTTGGCGTATCTTGGGGAAATTTTCCCCGGTACAGCCCTGCCATGCCTCAAAAGGAGCCAACTGAGCAAATAAAAACGGCAGGTTATCATTCCATGCTTTTCGCCATGACAGGATCACTCCCTCAAAAAGGAATTTATAAATCTCTGCTCTGGATTCATCAGATTCCCCCTGATACCACAATACGCCCCTGCAGGAAAAACCAGCCACTTTCTCAGTCATAGTATGAAATAATCCACCAGGTCTGTTCTGATCATGAGGGCCTGCTTTTAAGGTTTTGCTGTACCATTTTGCTATCAGCCTGGTCATACCAGAAGGCGGTTTTAATGCCTCATTTTTTAACTGTGCACTGATTTTTTCCAGAGTTGCAGGATTTCCAGCATGCTTCCGCACATTTCTGTCAGAAGCATAATATTTCTCCAGGTTCATTTTGGAAACATTCCGATCATATTCATCTATAAGCCGTGAAAGCAAAGAATCATTGCGGATGTCTTCCTCTTTGATCCAGGTAATAGCCTGCGTCCCGCCCCAGCAGCAGCTTACCACTGCTACCGGTATTCCCAGATCCTTACGCAGTTTTTTCGCAAAATAAACACTTACTGCGGAAAAATTTGAAGCCCGTTCTTTTCCAAAAGAAAACCAGCGGTTCCATGCCGAAGCATCCTTCAGCTTCTCTTTTTCCTCTCCATCAAAGCTAAATTTTCCAACCTCATAATAACGAAAATGTTCATCACTGGCTGCCTGGATCTCTTTTTCTCCATTTCGGTCTGCTTCTAATGGGAACTCCATATTGCTCTGTCCTCCGGCAATCCAGATTTCTCCAATATCTACATCATAGAGAATAATGGTATCCCCGCTATCTCCTGCAAATTCCAGCGTTCCATTTTCAAATGCTTCCAGCGGTGGGATAGAAAAAGAAAAGCTCCCTTTTTCTACATCTGCCATATAAATCTCTTTTTCATTCCAGAACACATGCAGCTTCTGGCTGCAATCGGTCATTCCCCATATGCGAATAGGCTTTTGCCGCTGCAGCAGCATATGATTCTGAAAAATCTCTGCCAGTTTTAACATTTCTGTCTGCCCCCCTTTTTCCTGACAACCGGATCATTCCACGCGGGATGCCATCATACCAAAATAAAACGCCATAGGCTGCTGCTCAGATGGAATCACAGTCTGGATCCACTGGAACATATTTCCAATGGCAACACTGTTATCTTCCAGAATTTCAGTCAATGCCTGATGTGCCGCATCCTGCTTTTCTGGAGCAATAAACCTTTTTACAGCATGATACATATTGATTGCTCCGCGCTCCCATTGGTAATCTTTCATGGCTTCCGGAATCCGGTCCTCTGTCTCACCTTTATGAAGACGAATAATTTCAGCCTCTGTAATTTCTCCTTCTGCCGGAAAACCAAATCTGGCAAAGCGTTCTGAAGGACAATCATCTGCATGCATCAAGGCAATCATTGCATTTGCAAGCTCAGTTTCCTTTTTGGAATCATAAATATTATGCTCCTGCTTAGGGTCTTCCGTTAAATGGAACAGCTTTGTACCAAAGTTTACAGGATTGTTCATACCTGCCCTTGCTTTGATCTTCATAGTACGGCAGCCTTTGGTAAAGGAAAACGGTTCCTGCAGCTGAATATCCTGCAATTCATCCACATCAAATCTTCTCTGCATATGGGTGGGCATCAGCGTATATTCATAAAAATCAGTTCCATCTATCGGAGCTTTCATATAAGCCCATTCTCCATCTGTAATGTTGCAATGAGCTTCATGATAACCAAACAGAGCATAATCCCTGACTTTTTCATTGGAAGAAATCACCTTGACAAGGGGTTTTCCCTGCATATCCTTTGGAAGCTCCATTCCGAAAAATTCCAGAAGGGTTGCTGGAAGGTCAATGGTCTGTGTCAGCGCGTTTCTTCTTTCTCCACCAGTCTGCGGATATCTTGGATCGTAAATAAACAACGGTGTATGGCTGATTTCCTCATAAACCGGCATAACGGTCTTGCTCCACCATCCATGTTCGCCCAGAAGAAAACCGTGATCTGTATTGACGATCAGCATGGTATCCTTCCACAGGTCGTACTGATCCATAAGATCCAGCACTTTTCCCAGATAATGATCACACATGGTCACAAGTGCCGCATATTCCATCCGCATATGATTTACCGCTTCCGGACCTTCTGTAACCGGATAATATGGCGGCCAGTCTCCCATATTGCCATCATAATCATGGGCAAATGCTTTTTTATAACTATCCTGTGTGAAAAAAGGTTCATGGGGATCAAATGTCTCAATCTGAAGGAACCAGTTATCTTCTTCGTGATTTTTTTCAATAAATCTAAGTCCTGCCCCAAAGGTCTGTGCCTGAGGCATTTTTTCCTCACAGTCCAGGTATTCCCGGTTGGCTTTGTCAAAATAATTTTCCCTGCCAAGAAGTGCATGCTTATGGACAGCCTGAATCAGCTCCTGGTTCACCTTCCAGTTATCCCCTTCCTGTCCACGGTTCAGATCAAAAGAAGAATACCTGGAGTGATAGGTTGCACCGCCATCCTGCCAATAATGGGCATGGTCTGTTGTAAGATGAGTATAAATTCCATGTTCCTTCAAAATCTCCGGCATGGAATCATCAAAAGGCTCCAGCGGTCCCCAGCTTCTGTGCTCGAAATTATATCTTCCCGTATGGAGTTCCCGCCTGGCCGGCATACAGGGCATACTTGCCACATAGTTGTTGTCAAATGTGACAGCCCTTTTTGCCAGTCTTTGGAAATTGGGAGTCGGGATCCAGTCACAGCCATACGGTTCCAGCATTTTACGATTCAGGGAATCGTACATCACCATAATTGCTTTCATTTTATTTTTCTCCGGTTATTTTTCTTTATTTGGTTTCAGCTCTCTTTTCCAGGTCTGCACGAATTTCTCCCTGTTTTTTCTCCAGATCATATCCATGGAGGCAAACAAGCATTACCACACAAAGAATAGCG